>NZ_JBXASU010000009.1:0-136304 GCF_058809705.1 Cupriavidus sp. MPR-AND1C
GCCAAGAAAGTAGGCAAAGAAGGCGCGCCGGATGGGGCGACACCCCCTCGTCGTCAGCCAAAAAGAGCGGCCGGGACTCAAACTCGCATCGCCTTAAGGCGATACTCAGACATGGGTCCCTCTTTTCCGCTCTTTTCGCCGGATCACGAGGCGCCCCATACGGCCTGGTACACCTACACGGCTCGCTTCGCATCGCGCATGGGTATTTCCCGCCCCCAGGCGGGAATCACGGCTGCAATGAATCGTCGCTTGCTGTTCCTCGGTTCTCAGTCGCCCTCGGAGTGCGCAGCGTCGGTTCCTCGCTGTTCCTTCACTACCGCATACCGCGCCAGGGTCTCCTTGCGGGCTACGTCGTGTTGCACGATCGGCCGCGGGTAGTTTTCCCCTAGCTTGACCCCGGCTGCTAGCAACACGTCCTCTGAGGCTGTCCAGGGGGCATGTATGTACTTGTCCGGCAGGCGTGCCAGTTGCGGCAGGTACTTCCTGATAAATCGTCCCTGCGGGTCGAATTTCTCAGACTGCGTGGTCGGGTTGAAGATGCGGAAGTAGGGCTGGGCGTCGCAGCCGGTGGAGGCGGCCCACTGCCAGCCGCCGTTGTTGGCGGAGAAGTCGAAGTCGTTGAGCTGGTCGGCGAAGTACTGTTCGCCGCGCCGCCAGTCCACGCCGAGGTCCTTCACCAGGAAGCTCGCTACCACCATGCGCAGCCGGTTATGCATGTAGCCGCTTTGCCGGATCTGCAGCATGGCGGCGTCCACTAGCGGGTAGCCGGTCCTGGCGTCGCACCAGGCCTGGAAGTAGCGCTCGCCGGTGTCGCCATTGATCCAGCGGATGGCATCGTAGGCGGAGTGGAAGGCATGCCCCGCGGCGACCCGGGGGTGGTGGTGCAGGATCATGAAGTAGAAATCGCGCCAGATCAGCTCCGACAGCCAGGTGGCGGCGCCGGCGCTCTCGGCGCCGCCGCGCAGCGTGGCGGCGTGGGCGGTGCGGGCGAGCGTGCGGATCGACAGGGTGCCAAAGCGCAGGTGCACCGACAGGTAGCTCGGGCCGCGCAGGGCGGGGAAGTCGCGCCGGCGCGCGTAGTCGCCCATGCGCTCGCAGAACTCGTCGAACAGGGCGTGGGCGCCGGCGCTGCCGGTGGGCATGGCGATCTCGGCCAGGTTGGAGGGGGCGAAGCCCAGTGCCTCCAGCGTGGGCAGCGGCCGCAGGTAAGCCTTGGGCGGAGCGGCCAGTGACTTCAGATAAGGCTCGACCGGGTAGGGCTTGAGGTCGAACGGAAGCAAGGCCTTGAGCCAGGCGTTCTTGTAAGGCGTGAAAACCGAAAAAGGCTTGCCCTGGCCGGTCAGGATCTCATCCCGCTCAAAGATCACCTGGTCCTTGAAGCTGAAGAATGCGCAGGGCTGGCCCGCCAGTGCCTGCCTGACCTCGGTATCGCGGGCCAGCGAGGCGGGCTCGTAGTCGTGGTTGGCGAACACGGCGGTGACGCCGAGCTCGGCGGCCAGCTCGGGAATGGCTGCGCGCGCATGGCCGTGCAGCACGATCAGGCCGCCGCCGGCCGCGCGCAGCGCTTCGTCCAGCGGGGCCAGCGAGGCCAGGATGAACGCCACCCGGCGGTCGGCCGCCAAGCCGCGCGCCAGCAGCGGATCCAGGATCTCGCGGTCGAAGACGAAGACGCACCATACCTGGCGGCAGTGCTTGAGGGCATAATGCAGCGCCGCGTGATCGTCGGCGCGCAGGTCGCGCCGGAACCAGACCAGGCCGCACTCGAACAGCCGGTCGATCCGATAGGGTTGGCGGGCGTCGGCGGGGGATGGGGGCAAGATCGGGCGCTCCGGAAGTTGGGCTGGCGAAGCCTGTTACCCTACCATAGCGTCAGGCATGCGCGGCGCGCTCGGGCTGGCCCGGCATGCCGGCCAGCGTTGCCCGCAGCGCCGAACAGGCGGTCCGTATTTCGGCAATCCCGTAATCCAGCAATCCAGTAATCCAGATATCAAGAAGCAAGCCATGGCCATGACACTCGACCGCATCCTCCAATCCCAAGGCTTCGGCACCCGCCGCTATTGCGGCGACCTGATCGGGGCCGGCCTGGTGGAGGTCGACGGCACCCTGTGCGAGGATCCGGGCGCCAGGTTCGAGGTCGATGGCCTGCGCCTGACCGTGGACGGCGAGGAATGGATCGGCCACACCAAGGCCTACATCCTGCTGAACAAGCCGGTGGGCTACGAATGCTCGCAGCGCCCGCGCCACCATCCCAGCGTGTACAACCTGCTGCCGGTGCCGCTGCGCCAGCGCGAGGTGCAGGCGGTCGGGCGGCTGGATCAGGACACCACCGGCCTGCTGCTGCTCTCGGACGATGGCCAGTTCATTCACGCCCAGACCTCGCCCAAGAAGAAGGTGCCCAAGGTCTATGAAGTGACGACCGCCGAGCCGGTCACCCAAGAGCAGGTCGATGCGCTGGTGGCGGGCGTGCAGCTGGAGGACGAGCCGGCCCCGATCGCGGCGGCCGCCTGCGAAGCTACCGGCGAGCGCAGCCTGCGCCTTAGCCTGACCGAGGGCAAGTACCACCAGGTCAAGCGCATGGTGGCCGCGGCTGGCAATCATGTGGAAGCCTTGCATCGCAGCGCCATCGGCGGGTTGGTATTGGAGCCGACTCTGGCGTTGGGAGACTGGCGCTGGCTGACGCCGGAAGACCTGGCCGCCCTGACGCGCAAGGAATAGGCAGGCGGCAGCAAGCGAGCAATGACGCTGGCACAGAGGCCGGCAAGCAAGCGCACCGGGCAGGCGTCGGAATGTTGCGTTGCGGCATTCCGCGAATCTTTTCCGGACGGATGGCAACGATTTGATAAAATGCAGGAATGGCGACGCTGGAAGCCCCAATCAACCTCACTAATCAGTTCCTGATTGCCATGCCCGGCATGGCAGACCCGACTTTTTCGGGTTCCGTCGTCTACTTGTGCGAGCACAACGACCGCGGCGCGCTGGGCCTGGTGATCAATCGGCCTATCGATATCGATATGGCCACCCTGTTCGACAAGATCGACCTCAAGCTGGAGATCCAGCCGGTGGCGCAGCAGCCTGTCTATTTCGGCGGGCCGGTGCAGACCGAGCGCGGTTTCGTGCTGCATGATCCGGTTGGCATCTATGTCTCGTCGCTGGCCGTGCCCGGCGGGCTCGAGATGACCACCTCCAAGGATGTGCTGGAGGCCGTGGCCAACGGCAGCGGCCCGCAACGCTTCCTGCTCACGCTCGGCTATGCCGGCTGGGGCGCCGGGCAGCTGGAGGAAGAACTCAGCCGCAATGGCTGGCTGACCGTCCAGGCCGATCCCGAAATCATCTTCAGCGTGCCCCCCGAGGAACGCTTCGCCGCCGCCATACGCCTGTTGGGCATCGACTTCACCATGCTCTCGGGCGAGGCTGGGCATGCCTGAGGACGGAGCGACGCCAGCGCCGCGCCAGTTGCCCTCCGACGGCACCGTCCTGGCCTTCGACTACGGCGAAAAGAAGATCGGCGTTGCGCTTGGCAACTTCGTCACGCGCGAGGCTCATGCACTCGTCATCATCCCCAATATCACCGTGGAAGGCCGCTTCGAGGCGGTAACCGCGTTGATCGACGAGTGGGCGCCGGTGCAACTGGTGGTGGGCATGCCCACCAATCCGGATGGCAGCCAGCAGCCTTCGATGCGGCTCGCACGCCGCTTCGGCAACCAGTTGAACGGCCGCTTCGGCTTGCCGGTGGCCTGGGTGGACGAAAGCTACACATCGATCGCCGCGGAGATGGCCGGCGCCCGCAAGGGCGCGCTTGACGCCGAGGCCGCCAGCCTCATCCTGCAACAGTACTTCGACCAGCATCCGTTATGACCCAGACTTCCTCTCTCGACGCCGAGGCGCTCTACCGTACGTTGCGTGACCAGTTGCAGGCCGCGCTGCCTGAGGCTGAACGGGCGCAATGGTCGGTCGCCGGCATCTATTCGGGCGGCGCCTGGATTGCCGAACGGCTGGCCGCCGACCTGCAACTGGCGGCCCACGGGGTCATCAACGTTGCCTTCCACCGCGACGACTATGCCAAGAAGGGCCTGCATAGCCAGGCCCAGCCGACCACGCTGCCCTTTGACGTGCAAGACCGCAAGATCCTGCTGATCGACGACGTGCTGGCCACCGGGCGCACCATCCGCGCCGCCGTCAACGAACTGTTCGACTACGGCCGCCCGGCCCGCGTGGCGCTGGCCGTGCTGGTCGATCGCGGTGGGCGCGAACTGCCGGCGGCTGCGGACTTTGCCGCCGCGCACGTCGCGTTGCCGCCCGGGACCACGCTGGTGCTGTCGCATGAGGGCACCGGCTCCGACATGCGCTTTGCCTTCGCCAACGAGGCCACCGGCAACTAAGCCTGCCCAGCTTAACCGCCGGCGCGCCCGCAACGGCACGCCGGCAAGCCAGACCCAGACCTGCCCAGACCTGCCCAGACCAGTCAACGCCACCGCCCGGCCCTTTCTACCTGCCATGATCAAGACGTTCCGCAACCCGCAACTGACCAAGAACGGCGAGCTCAAGCACCTGCTTTCGATCGAGGGCCTTTCGCGCGAGATGGTCGCGCACATCCTCGACACCGCCAGCCAGTTCGTCTCGCTGTCCGACTCGGACCGCGAAGTGAAGAAGGTGCCGCTGTTACGCGGCAAAAGCGTGTTCAACCTGTTCTTCGAGAACTCCACGCGTACCCGCACCACCTTCGAGATTGCCGCCAAGCGGCTCTCCGCGGACGTGCTCAACCTGAACATCAACGCCTCGTCCACCAGCAAGGGCGAGTCGCTGCTAGACACCATCAACAACCTGTCGGCGATGTCGGCCGACATGTTCGTGGTGCGCCACGCCAGTTCCGGCGCGCCCTACCTGATCGCCGAGCACGTCGCGCCCCATGTGCATGTCATCAACGCCGGTGACGGCCGCCATGCGCACCCCACGCAGGGGCTGCTCGACATGTACACGATCCGCCACTACAAGAAGGATTTCACCAATCTCACGGTCGCCATCGTGGGTGACATCCTGCACTCCCGCGTGGCGCGCTCCGACATCCACGCGCTGACCACGCTGGGCGTGCCCGAAGTGCGCGCCATCGGCCCGCGCACGCTGCTGCCCTCGGGGCTGGAGCAGATGGGCGTGCGTGTCTTCCACAATATGGAAGAGGGGATGAAGGGTGTGGACGTGGTGATCATGCTGCGCCTGCAGAACGAGCGCATGAGCGGCGCGCTGCTGCCCTCGGCGCAGGAGTACTTCAAGGCCTATGGGCTCACTCCGGAGCGCCTGGCGCTGGCCAAGCCCGATGCCATCGTGATGCACCCGGGCCCCATGAACCGTGGCGTGGAGATCGATTCCGCCGTGGCTGACGGGCCGCAGTCCGTGATCCTCAACCAGGTGACTTTCGGCATTGCGGTACGCATGGCCGTGATGGGCATCGTGGCCGGAAACCACGACTGATCTCATGATGGATAGCGCCCGACCGACAAGGTCCAGGCAAGCCAGAACAACCGAATACAAGCCAAGCGACACGATATGAAGATCCACATCAAGGGCGGCCGCCTGATCGACCCGGCCGCGAACGTCGATGCGCAGCAAGACCTCTACATTGCCGCCGGCAAGATCGTCGGCGTGGGCAGCGCGCCGGCGGACTTCCACGCCAACAAGACCATCGATGCCAGCGGGCTGATCGTCTGCCCCGGCCTGGTCGACCTGTCCGCGCGGCTGCGCGAGCCGGGCTATGAATACAAGGCCACGCTCGAATCCGAAGTGGCGGCAGCCACCGCCGGCGGCGTGACCAGCCTGGTTTGCCCGCCCGACACCGACCCCGTGCTCGACGAGCCCGGCCTGGTCGAGATGCTCAAGTACCGCGCCCGCACGCTCAACCAGACCCACGTGTATCCGCTGGGCGCGCTCACGCTGGGCCTCAAGGGCGAGACGCTGACCGAGATGTCGCAGTTGACCGAGGCCGGCTGCATCGGCTTTTCGCAGGCCGAAGCACCGATCCGCAACACCCAGGTGCTGCTGCGCGCCCTGCAGTACGCGCAGACCTTCGGCTTCACCGTCTGGCTGCGCCCGGAAGACCCATACCTCGGTGGCGGCGTGGCCGCCAGCGGCGCCGTGGCGTCGCGCCTGGGCCTGTCCGGTATGTCGGTGATTGCCGAGACCGTGCGCCTGCACACCATCTTCGAGCTGATGCGCGCCAGCGGCGCACGCGTGCACCTGTGCCGCCTGTCGTCGGCCGCCGGCATCGAGCTGGTGCGCCAGGCCAAGCGCGAAGGGCTCAAGGTGACCTGTGACGTCAACATCCATCATGTGTCGCTGACCGACATGGACATTGGCTACTTCAACTCGCAGATGCGCTTCTCGCCGCCGCTGCGCAGCGCACGCGACCGCGATGCCATCGTGGCCGGGCTGGCCGACGGTACCATCGACGCACTGTGCTCGGACCACACCCCCGTGGACGACGACGAAAAGCTGCTGCCCTTCGCCGAAGCCTCGCCAGGCGCCACCGGGCTGGAACTGCTGCTGCCGCTGACGCTGCGCTGGGCCGAGGAGCACAAGGTGCCGCTTGGCAAGGCGCTAGCCCGCATCACGGCCGAGCCGGCCCGCGTGCTCGGCCTGGCTGCCGGCACGCTGGCCACAGGCAGCGCCGCCGATATCTGCATCTTCCATCCCGAGCAGGAATGGAAGGTCGAGCGGCGCGCGCTCAAGAGCCAGGGCAAGAATTCGCCGTGGCTCGGCTACGAGATGCGCGGGCGCGTGCGCACCACGCTGGTCGGCGGCCACGTTGTCTACGAACTGCACTGAACACCATGCCCGGCCGAGGGAAGTTGGACAACTTGGTTCAGGTACGTTCGCCAGCGAGGCAGGCATGATCTGGCTGCGCAAGACCGCCCTGATCCTCCACCTGCTGCGCGGCCTCGCGACCTGCGCGGTGCTGTTCCCCTGGCTCGGTGTCGAGTCGCGGCAATGGCATATCCGGCGCTGGTCGCGCCGGCTGCTGCGGATCTGCGGGGTCACAGTCGACGTGCAGGGCCTGCAGCCCGGACAGGCGGCACCGCATGGCGCCATGGTGGTGTCCAACCACATTTCCTGGCTGGATATCTACGTCATCAACTGCTGGCACCCCGTGCGATTCGTGGCCAAATCGGAAATCCGTGACTGGCCCTTGATTGGCTGGCTGTGCGCGCAGACCGGTACCATCTTCATCGAACGCGCACGCAAGCGCGACGCGCATCGCGTGCTGCATGCCATTACCGACGTGATGCTGCAAGGCGATCTGGTCTGCGTGTTCCCGGAAGGCACGACCACGGATGGCAGTAGCGTGCTGCCGTTCCATGCCAACCTGATGCAGGCGCCGATATCGGGTGGGCTGCCGGTGCAGCCGGTGGGGTTGGCTTACCTGGATGCCGCGACCGGCCAGCCGACGCTGGCACCGGCATATATTGGCGAGCTGAGCCTGCTGGAGACGCTCGATGCGGTGCTGCGGGCGCCGCCGATTACGGCGCGGCTATGCTTTGCGCCAGCCCTCACCGCCACCAGCGCCAGCCGGCGCGACCTGGCCGAGGCGGCTCGCGCGGTAGTGAACCATCTGAGCCAGGGCGCGCAACAGCACGCAGTGGAACTCGTGGTGCGGGTGAACGAAGGGCGCGAAAGCGAGCGATCCTTTAGCGAAGGCGACGTGAGCGCGGATTCTCCCGCGCCGGCTGCCTGACCGGCTCAGGCTAGCGGATCGCAATACTGCGGGCATTCCACCTGGATCAGCGTGCGTTCAGCCGGATCCGCCGCCAAGCGCGCGGCGGTGAGCTTGCCACCCCAGACACACCCAGTATCCAGCGCCATCAGGTTGGGGCGCATCACCAATCCGAGCGTGGACCAATGCCCACACACCACCGTGGTGTCTTCGGTGCGCCGTCCGGGCACATCGAACCAGGGCATGAAGCCAGCCGGCGTGCTGCCGGGGCCCTCCTTGGTCTTGAGATCCATTACGCCGTCAGCGTCGCAAAAGCGCAGGCGGGTCAGGGCGTTGATCACGACGCGGTGACGCTCGATGCCCCGCAAGGCCGGGTCCCACCGGTCCGCCGCATTGCCGAAGATGTCGGCCAGGAACGCCTTCCAGCCCGGGCCGCGCAGTTCACGCTCGACTTCCGCCGCCAGCGCCATGGTCTGCTCTGCGGTCCACTGCGGAAGCACGCCGGCGTGCACGAGCAGGAAGCCGTCTTCGTGGATGGCCAAGGGGCGATGCCTTAGCCAAGTGAGCAACTCATCGCAATCCGGCGCTTCGAGGATGTCGGTCAAAGTGTCGCTTCGGCCGTTTTTGCGCACGCCGGCGGCGACAGCCAGCAGGTGGATGTCGTGGTTGCCGAGTACGGATTCGGCGCGCTTGCCAAGCTGGCGGACGGTTCGCAGTGTGCGTGCGGAGGCAGGGCCGCGGTTTACCAGGTCGCCTACGAAGCGGAGTTGGCTGTCGGCGGGGAGGTGTTGTAAGACGAGTTCTTCAAGGGAACCTGCGCATCCCTGAAGGTCGCCGATGGCGTAATGATGTGTAGTAGTCACAAAAATAAATTGCCTGATTGATCGCACACGTAGAATGGTTTGAATTGGCAATATTGTGCTGAAATTTCCGATGGGACGTTACAACAAGCTACAAAAATATGTCTATTCCGGGTGGGCCCCCGCCCCCGGTCGGATAGAATACCGCCACTTCTGCAGGTACTTAAGATCCCGCCGTCCCCACGATGGACCAAGGCGGGCGCTCGGCATTGGTCGGGGCCTCGAAATATATCGATAGGCAGGGAGCACAACTTTTGTCTCATATTCTCGTTACGGGCGGTGCGGGGTTCATCGGTGCCAACTTCGTTTTGAGCTGGTTTGGCACCGACGCTGCCGACAGCGTTGTCAACGTCGACAAGCTTACCTACGCGGGCAACCGGAAGACGCTTGCCTCGTTGGATGGCAACGCCCGCCATGTCTTCTCGCAGACGGATATCTGCGACCGCGCGGCCCTGGACCGACTTCTAGCGACCTACAAGCCGCGCGCCGTGGTGCACTTTGCTGCTGAGAGCCATGTAGACCGCTCCATTCACGGCCCGGGCGAATTCATCCAGACCAATATCGTCGGCACCTTCACGCTGCTCGAAGCCGTGCGCGCTTATTGGAGCGCGCTCGATGACGAAGCCAAGGCAGCCTTTCGCTTCCTGCACGTCTCCACCGACGAGGTCTTCGGTTCGCTAGAAGCGGACGATCCGCAGTTCTCCGAGACCACGGCCTATGCGCCCAATAGCCCCTATTCGGCCTCGAAAGCGGCATCCGACCACTTGGTGCGGGCCTATCACCACACCTATGGCTTGCCGGTTGTTACCACCAACTGCTCCAACAACTACGGCCCCTATCACTTCCCCGAGAAGCTGATACCCTTGATCATCGCGAACGCGCTGGGCGGCAAGCCCCTGCCGGTCTATGGCGACGGACTGAACGTGCGCGACTGGCTGTATGTAGGCGACCATTGCGCCGCCATTCGTGAAGTTCTGGCGCGCGGCCGCCTGGGCGAAACGTACAACGTCGGCGGCTGGAACGAGAAGACCAACCTCGATGTCGTGCATACGCTGTGCGATCTGCTTGACGAACTGAAGCCCAAGGCGGCGGGTTCGTACCGCGATCAGATTTCGTTTGTGAAGGACAGGCCCGGCCATGATCGCCGGTACGCCATCGATGCACGCAAGCTGGAGCGGGAACTCGGCTGGAAGCCGGCGGAAACGTTCGAGACTGGCCTGCGCAAGACCGTGCGGTGGTACCTCGACAATCAGGCGTGGGTGCAGGACGTGGTTTCGGGGGATTATCGGAACTGGGTGGCGAAGCAATATGCAGCGTAAGCCGTTTCCCACCCCCACCATTCTTGTAACAGGAAGCAACGGTCAGGTCGGATTCGAACTGCGCCGGAGTCTGGCACCCCTGGGCAATGTCGTGGCGCTCGACCGGGCTGGCTGCGATCTGTCGCAGGCCGACGACCTGCGCCGCGTGGTGCGTGAGCATCGTCCGGCCGTCATCGTCAATGCCGGCGCCTATACGGCGGTAGACAAGGCCGAGACCGAGCACGATCTGGCTTTCGCGGTGAATGGCGTGGCTGCGGGCGTGCTCGCTGAGGAGGCGCTCGCCCTGGGCAGCCTGCTTGTCCACTATTCAACGGACTACGTGTTCGACGGCACGGCCCAAGGCGCCTACGTCGAGACGGATGCCGTCAATCCGCAATCGGCCTACGGCAAGAGCAAGCTTGCCGGCGAACAGGCTGTCGCGGAGTCGGGTGCGCAGGCGCTGGTGCTGCGGACTTGTTGGGTGGCCGGTGCACATGGCGGCAATTTCGCCAAGACGATGCTTCGGCTTGCCGGCGAGCGAGACAGCCTGCGTGTGATTGCCGACCAGTTCGGTGTGCCCACCACGGCGGCGTTGATCGCCGATGTCACTGCGCAGATTGTGGCCCGCCACTGGCTGACGGGGTTGCGCGAGGCTTTCCCGTCCGGCGTCTACCACCTTGCGGCAGCCGGGGAAACGAGCTGGCATGGCTACGCGGTGGAGGTGCTGCGATATGCCCGGACGCTGGGTGTCGCACTGAAGGCCGGCCCGGAGAACGTCGAAGCCATTCCCGCGACGGCTTACCCGTTGCCGGCGCCGCGCCCCGCGAATTCGCGGCTCGATACGACGCGCATGCGCGAAACGTTCGGCATTCACTTGCCGTCCTGGGAGCAGGGTATTCACCACCTGCTCGACCAGATCCTCCTGTAACGGACATCAATATGCGCAAAGGCATCATCCTGGCCGGAGGTTCCGGCACACGGCTCTATCCGATTACCAAATCCTTGTCGAAGCAGCTCCTGCCGGTCTACGACAAGCCGATGATCTACTATCCGCTGTCCACGCTGATGCTGGCAGGGATTCGTGACATCCTCATTATTTCGACGCCCGAGGATACGCCGCGTTTCGCCGACCTGCTCGGCGACGGCAGCGCGCTGGGTATCAATCTCCAGTATGCGGTGCAGCCCAGCCCCGACGGGCTGGCGCAGGCCTTCATCATCGGCGAGCAATTCGTGGGCAATTCCCCGAGCGTGCTGGTGCTGGGCGACAACATTTTCTATGGCCACGACCTTCAGGGCCTGCTCCACGAGGCCGACCGAAACGATGAAGGGGCCACCGTGTTCGCGTATCACGTCACGGACCCGGAGCGTTACGGCGTGGTGGCTTTCGACAAGGGCGGCAAGGCATTTTCCATCGAAGAGAAGCCGCAGGTGCCGAAGAGCAACTTCGCGGTGACGGGGCTCTATTTTTACGACAACGACGTCGTCGACATCGCCAAGGCGGTGAAGCCGAGCGCGCGCGGCGAGCTCGAGATCACGGCGGTCAACCAAGTCTATCTGGAGCGAGGCCAGCTCAAAGTGCAGATCATGCAGCGTGGATTCGCCTGGCTTGATACCGGCACGCATGAGAGCCTGCTCGATGCGGGGCAGTTCATCGCCACGCTGGAGCACCGCCAGGGCCTGAAGATCGCGTGCGTCGAGGAAATCGCCTGGCGCCAGGGCTTCATCGATGCCGCTGCATTCGAAAAGCTGGCACAACCGCTAGCGAAGAGCACCTACGGGCAATACATGCTGCGTCTGCTGAAGGATGGGATATCCGCATGAACGTCATTGCAACGGCCATCCCCGACGTCCTGATTCTCGAGCCAAAGGTATTCGGCGACGAGCGTGGATTCTTCTTCGAGAGCTTTAACCAGAAGATCTTCGCCGAGGCGACGGGGCTCGATGTCAGCTTCGTGCAGGACAACCACAGCCGCAGTGCCAAGGGCGTGCTTCGCGGCCTGCACTACCAAGTCACGCAGCCACAAGGCAAGCTGGTGCGCGTGGTACGCGGTGCCGTGTTCGATGTGGCGGTCGATATTCGCCCGGCCTCGCCCCATTTTGGGCAGTGGGTCGGCGTGGAGTTGAGCGAGGAGAACCAGCGACAGTTCTGGGTGCCCCCGGGCTTTGCCCACGGCTTCCTGGTATTCAGCGACAGTGCCGATTTCCTGTACAAGACCACGGACTACTATGCCCCGGAATTCGAGCGATGCATCGCATGGGATGATCCCGACCTGGCTATCACCTGGCCGGGTGGCGTGACGCCCGTCCTTTCGGCGAAGGACAAGCTGGGCAAGCGCCTCAGCGAAGCGGAGACCTGCTGACCGGCAAGGCCGGGCATGGCTTTATTGTTGCAGCTATCTATGATCAAGCAAACACGGAACCTCTTCTCCCTAGTCATGATCCAGGGGTCAAACGCAGCCTTGCCGCTGCTGGTGTTCCCGTACGTGCTTGGCATGGTCGGTGCGCAGCACTATGCCGATATTGTCGTGACAGAGGCCTTCTCCGTGCTGTTGATCACGGTGATCCTCTACAGCTTCGAGATCGACGGCGTGGCGGCAGTTAGCGGCTTGCATCCCGAACGTGACCACGCCCAGATTTCCTCGGTGTTCTCGCGCATCACCTTCCTGCGCGTGCTGCTATTCCTGGTGGCGGCGCCGCTGCTCGTCTTTGGCTTGTCGCTGTATCGCCCCGAACTTACCGCCATCGCGGCATGGTGGATGCTGATCCCGCTCAGCTATGCGCTGCAGCCCACCTGGCTGTTTCAAGGACTGCAGGCCAATGTCGGCCCCGCGGTCTGCACGTTTGTGAGTCGTGCGGTGGCCGTCGTGCTAATTCTGGCGCTGGTCAAGCAGCCTGGAGATTTCCTGCTGGTGCCCGCCATCATGGGCAGCATGTATGCGCTTGGCTCTGTCGCCATGCTGGCGCTTGCCGTGGTGGGACTGGGCGTCCGGCCCGTGCGGGTCCGCTGGCCCGAACTCGGGCAGATGATCCATGCCGGCAAAGAGATCTTCCTGGGCAACGTCGGCGTGGCGCTGTACCGGGACTCCAACGTGCTGCTGCTGGGTTTTCTTGGTCTGCACGGGGCGCCGATTGCTGCATATTCGCTTGCGGAGAAGATTACCAAGGCGGTGCAGGCCGTGATACGGCCGCTGAACCAGCTCTTTTTCCCGAAGGCGGTGCTGGTCACGCAGGGGGCAACTGGCCCCAACCGCGACGTCTTCGTACGCCTGCTAAGGCTGACCTGGCCGCAGCTTGGCGCGCTCGTGGTCATCTGGATTGCGATCATGGTGGCCGTGCCGCTGTTCAGGGAACATGTGTCCGCCATTCGGCAGATTCGCGAGTTGGATCAAGTGATGTTCTTCATGGGCGTCATGGCGCTGGGCACGCTGTTTGGCGTGTGCAACTTCATGTTTGGCAGCGCGGGTCTGAACATGCTCGGGCGCAAGAAGGCCTTGCTGGGTGGGATCCTGCGTGCGGCAGTGGTCAGCGTCGCCGCGACAGCGGCGCTGGGTGGCATGTACGGCGCCATCGGGGCGGCCATTAGCTTCACGCTGTCCGAGGGCGTACTGTTCGCAATGATCGTCCGCAAGTACACGCGTGGCGAACGGCTCGTCAATGCCATGCTATGACGATGGAAAAGTTAACTGCACTATTCTTCAGTCTAATGATCCTGGGCCAGGCGGCAGCACTGCGTGTGTACGTCGGCACCTGGATCGTGCCTGGCTGCATTTTCGGGCTATTTTGGTTCCTGTACACCTTCATCCCGCTGGTGTTCCTCTGGGATATTCCGGTGAACATCTATGCCGTGGCGTATCTATTTGTCGCCAGCGTGATGTTCTCGCTCGGGGCGCTGCCGTTCCGCTGGCGTATGGGCTTCGAACAGCGGGCCGCCAATGCGAGCAGCCTCGAATACGGCAGTCCGTTCATGGTGCGGGCGTTTTATCTGACCAGCATGGTGACGGCATTCAGCCTGATTATCGACCTGGGTATTCAGGGCGTGTCGCTAATGCAGGCCGTGACGAATCCGGTTGCCATCGCCGGCGCAATGATCGCGAAGCGCTACGGCGAGGAACTGGTGCCTAATCTGTTTGCGCAAATCAGCTTCGTGCTCCAGTATCCGAGCGCGATCCTGGGTGGCTTCATCTATTCCACGCGCCCGGAAGGCACGCGGCGCTGGGGAATCCTGCTGCTTACGTTCCTGCCGTCGGTGCTGGCGATGACATTGCAGGGCGCAAAGGGCAACCTGTTCCTTGTGCTCGTGCTGTTCTGGGCGGCCACGCTCGTCTGCAAAGTCAATTGTGGCGAGCTGCAAATGTTCTCGGCCAGAGACCTGCGCCGCGCGGCGCCATATGCCGCGGGGGTATTCGGGCTGGTGCTCATGGCAATGCTTTCGCGTGGCGTACTCGATTCGTCGGTCGACGTGCAGGCAGCACTGGTGCGCCTGTTCGCCTCCTATGCCACCGCCCATATGTATGCGTTTTCGGACTGGTTCGCGCACCTGATCGGCCAGGGTGGCACGATGCCGTATCTGGATAACCTCGGCGACTACGGCATCTATACTTTCACGCCGATCGCGAGATTGCTGGGTAACCACACACCGCTACCGGCGGGTGTGTATGAAGAGTATTTCATTTACAGCGACATTATCCAGACCAATATCTATACGATGTTTCGGGGTCTGATCAACGATTTTGGTCTGCCGGGTTCTCTGTTGGTCACGCTGCTCGCGGGCCTGATGATCCACATTGCTTACTGGATTTTCCTCACGTCGAAATCGCCATCGCTTTCGACGTCGATATTCATTCACGCGATTGGATATTTTTATACCTCATTCATCATTAGCCTCCTGATTTGGAACAGCATCTACGCGAGTGTTCTGATAACGGCGCTGTTGTGTTTTCTTAACCGATATCGTGGGAGCGGAAGATTACCGACCCAGGTGGGCCAAGAGACAGCGAGCAGTTGATTTTCCGAGAGATGCCATGAAATTAGGTTACATTTGCACCAATTATAACAACAGCGCCTTCACGCGGGCGGCTGTGGAGACCCTGTCGCGCAATATCGGGCACGAGATCGAGGTGGTCGTCGTCGACAATAATTCCGACGCGACTAACGTGGAACTGCTGAAGGGAATCCGGGCGGATTTCCCAAACGTCGAGCTCCAGCTCAACCAGGAAAACCTGGGCTATTTTCCCGGGCTCAACGTGGGGATTCGCGCGCTGCGACAACGTCGGCCGGATATCGAATGGATGGTGATCGGCAATAACGATCTGGAATTCCAGGCGGATTTTGTCGACAAGCTCGAGGCCAACGCGGAGCGGCTCAAGGCATATCCGGTGGTGTCGCCGGATGTGATCACACTGGATGGCGAACATCAGAACCCGCACGTGATTGCGAGTATCAGCAAGGCGCGCGAGCTGTTTTATGACGCGTATTACTCGAACTATCACGTTGGCATGGCGATGCTGAAGCTGGCCATGATGTTCCGGTCGGTGTCCGATCGCACAGATGAACAGCAATGGGAGACGGCCCAGCCGATTTACCAGGGGCACGGTTCCGTTTATGTCATGGGGCCGGCCTTCTTCCGTGAGTTCGGCGAACTGTGGGCGCCCACGTTCATGATGTCGGAGGAGTATTTCCTGAGCAAGCAACTTTCTGACGCCGGGTATCAGGTTTGGTACGATCCTTGTCTTCAGGTCGTTCACCACTATCACGGGGCGCTTGCAACACTGCCGAGCCGACGTCGCTGGGAGATGGCGCGGGACGCGCATCAAGAATACCGCAAGTACGTTCGGGTCCTTGGCTGAAACGTCGCCTGTTTTTGTCAAAAAATCGAGTGCCCACGCCGCCGGTGGCGTGGGAAAAAATTTAGATCGGGATTTTTTATGCGGCAGTATCAGGTTTGCAGCAATTGTGTGATGGACACGAGCGACTCGCAGATCGTCTTCGACGAAAAAGGCGTGTGCGACCACTGCAATGGATTCAAGTCGGACGTCCTGCCGAACTGGCATCCGAATGATGCCGGCAAGGCGATGTTCCGCAACGTCGTTGAAAAGATCAAGGAAGAGGGCAAGGGCAAGGAATTCGACTGTATCATGGGTATGAGCGGCGGTCTGGACAGCTCTTACCTGCTGCATCTGGCAGTGAGCGAATTCGGCCTGCGCCCGCTGGTGTTTCACGTCGACGGCGGCTGGAATACCGATATTGCGGTCAACAATATCCAGGTGATTATTGATAAGCTTGGCCTGGACCTGTACACGGAAGTGATCAACTGGCAGGAAATGAAGGACTTCCAGCTGGCCTTCTTCAAGTCGGGTGTGCCGCATCTGGATATTCCGCAGGATCACGCGTTTGTTGCCACGCTGTACCACTTTGCGAACAAGCACAATATCAAGTACATCCTGAACGGCGGCAACTTTGCCACCGAGTGCGTGCGCAATCCGAAGGAATGGCTGTACTACGGCACGGACATGGCGCAGCTCAAGGATATTCATCGCCGCTTTGGCACGCGTCCGCTCAAGACCTATCCGTTCAGCAGTATCCTGTTCCACAAGGTGTATTTGCGCTATCTGAAGGGCGTGCGGGTGGAGAAGCCACTCAACTACCTGCCCTACACGAAGGAGCATGCATCGAAGACGCTGGCCAAGGTCTATGGATGGCGCCCATATCCGCAAAAGCACTTCGAATCGCGTTTCACGCGCTTCTATGAAGGGTATTGGCTGCCGACGCGCTTTGGCTACGATACGCGCCGCGTGCAGTATTCGAGTCTGATCCTTACCGGCCAGATGACGCGTGCCGATGCGCTGGCAAAGCTCGAGAAGCCGGCCTACGATCCGGCAACGATCGACGAGGACTTTGAATACATCGCAACCAAGCTGGGCATCAGCGTGGAAGAACTGCGGCATTACCACGAGATGCCGAAGAAGACGTATCGGGATTATCACAACCAGGAATGGCTGTTTGACCTCGGTGCGAAGACGCTGAAGATGCTGGGCATCGAACGGGCGGTGAAGAGATGATTGCCATCATTGATTACGGCTCCGGCAACGTCGGTGCCATCGCGAATATCTATAAGAAGCTGAAGATTCCGCACGTTATTACTAGCGATGCGGCTGAGCTTGCTGCCGCCGAGCGCTACGTCCTGCCCGGCGTGGGTGCCTTCGATACGACGATGGACTACCTGCGGAATTCGGGTATGGTGGAACTGCTCAACGAGCAGGTACTGGTCAAGAAGAAGAAAGTGCTGGGGATCTGCGTCGGCATGCAGATTCTTGCCGATTCGAGCGAGGAAGGCGTGAAGACCGGTCTGGGCTGGATTCCGGGGCGCGTGCGCAAGATCGACACGAGCATGCTGGCAAGTTCGCCGAAGCTGCCGCACATGGGCTGGAATTCGGTGACCGCGAAGTCGGCGGATGCGCCGCTGTTGCAAGGCGTGGACCTCGAGCAGGGCTTCTATTTCCTGCACAGCTTCTATTTCGATGCGCAGTACCCCGCCAACGTATCGGCCACGGTGCGTTATGGAGCGGACCTGCCGTGCTCAGTATTCCGAGACAACGTCTACGGCATGCAGTTTCACCCCGAGAAGAGCCATTCCAATGGTGTGGCTGTCTTCCGCAATTTCGCCGAGCTTTGATCATGCTGCGCTCTCGAATTATCCCGTGCCTGCTGATGCATGACGGTGGCCTGGTCAAGACCCGGCAATTCAAGGACCCCAAGTACGTTGGCGACCCGCTGAACGCGGTGAAGATCTTCAACGAAAAGGAAGTCGATGAGCTCATGTTCATTGACATCGATGCCACCGTGCATGGCAAGACGCCGAACTTCGAGCTGCTGCGCAGCCTTGCGGTGGAATCGCGCATGCCACTGGCCTATGGTGGCGGCATCACGAGTGCCGCCCAGGCGGCGAAGATCATCGCGCTCGGATTTGAGAAGGTGTCGATCAGCTCGGCAGCGGTGGAGCGTCCCGAACTGATTCGTGAGGTAGCCGAGGCCATTGGCGCGCAAAGCGTGGTCGTGACCCTTGATGCCAAGAAGAACAAGCTGCTTGGCGGATATACGGTGTTCACTCATAACGCCCAGGAGAAGTGCAAGCTGAATCTGATCGATTTCTGCCAGCAGGTCGCGGAACTGGGCGCTGGCGAAATTACGATCAATTCCATCGATCGCGATGGGGAAATGCGTGGCTATGATCTCGCGCTGGCCAAGCAGGTGCGCGCGGCAGTCACCACGCCGCTGACGTTTGTGGGCGGCGCAGGCAGCACCGACGACATGCAGGCGTTGATCGACGCCGTGGGCGTGGTGGGTGCCGCCGCGGGCAGCATGTTCGTATTCAAGGGGCCGTATCGCGCGGTGCTGATCAATTACGCACGTCCGGCCAAGGGCGCCTGAAGCGATTTCCAGGAATTTCGATGAAGCAGATTTTGCAAGACATGGGCAAGGGCGCGACCTATATCGCTGAAGCGCCCGCGCCTTCCGCAGGCCGCGACGGCCTGCTGGTCCATACGGCGGTCAGCCTGATTTCGGCAGGCACCGAGCGGATGCTGGTGGGCTTCGGCCGGGCATCCTATCTGGAGAAGGCGCGCCAGCAGCCGGAGAAGGTCCGCATGGTCATGGAAAAGGTCCAGACGGATGGGCTGCTGACGACGGTGGATGCCGTGCGCTCGAAGCTGGCGCAGCCGCTGCCTCTGGGCTACTGCAATGTCGGCCGCGTTGCAGAAGTCGGTGCCGGCGCGGAGGGCTTCAAGGTTGGCGACCGCGTGGTGTCCAACGGGCCGCACGCCGATGTCGTCAAGGTACCCAAGAACCTTTGTGCCAAGGTGCCTGACGAGGTGGACGACGAAGCCGCATCGTTCGTTGTGGTGGCCAGTATCGGCCTGCAAGGCATGCGCTTGGCCCAGCCGACGCTGGGCGAGGCGTTCGTCGTCGTGGGTGCGGGCCTGATCGGCCTGCTCACCGTGCAACTGCTGCGCGCGCACGGTTGCCGCGTGCTGGCGATTGATTTCGACGAGGGCAAGCTGGAACTGGCGCGCCAGTTCGGCGCCCAGACCTGCAATCCGGGGGCCGGAGAGGATCCGGTGTCTGCAGGCATGGCGTTCAGTCGCGGCCGTGGCGTGGATGGTGTGATCATCACTGCGTCGACGAAGTCGACCGATCCGGTGACGCAGGCGGCGCGCATGTCGCGCAAGCGTGGCCGTATCGTCCTCGTGGGTGTGACCGGCCTTAGCCTGAATCGTGCGGACTTCTACGAGAAGGAGCTGAGTTTCCAGGTCTCCTGTTCGTACGGTCCGGGCCGCTATGACCCGAGCTACGAGGAAAAGGGCATCGACTATCCGATCGGCTTTGTTCGCTGGACTGAACAGCGTAATTTTGAAGCCGTGCTCGACATGATGGCCAGTGGCCAGCTTGCCGTGAAATCGCTGGTGACGCATCGATACTCGTTCGACGATGCCGCGCAAGCCTACGACCAGTTGACGGCCGACAAGTCGGCGCTGGGTATCCTGCTCCAGTATCGGTCGGCGCCCGAAACCCGTATGCTGCGTTCCGTGCCGCTCGCTGCCACGCCTGTGTATGACAAGCAGCGGCCGGTACTCGGATTCATCGGCGCGGGCAACTATGCGTCGCGCATGCTGATTCCGGCCTTCAAGACGGCGGGGGCGCAGTTCCACAGCATCGTCACGGCCGGCGGCATCAACGGCGTCATCCATGGCGAGAAGGCAGGCTTTGCCGAAGCCTCCACAGATCTGGCCGGCATGCTCGCGAACGACGCGATCAACACCGTGGTCATCGTTACCCGCCACGATACCCATGCGCGGTTCGTCGCGCAGACGCTTGCGGCGGGCAAGAACGTGTTCGTCGAAAAGCCACTTGCCATCGACATCGACGGCCTGTCCCAGGCCCAGCGTGCCTTCGATGAGGCACGGGCGCGCCAGCCGGCGCGGGCGCCGCAGATCATGGTCGGATTCAATCGTCGCTTCTCGCCGCAAGTCCAGAAGATGAAGGCGCTGCTGGCGTCGGTCAAGGAGCCCAAGTCGTTCATCATGACGATGAATGCCGGGGCCATTCCGTCCAACCACTGGACGCAGGACAACGCCGTCGGTGGTGGCCGTATCATTGGTGAGGCGTGCCACTTCATCGACCTGATGCGCTTTCTGGCCGATTCGCCGATCGTGTCGATCCAGGCGCGGCGCATGGGCGATACGCCCGGCGTGGCCATTACCGAAGACAAGGCGTCGATCACGTTTGGCTTCGAGGACGGGTCCTTCGGCACGATCATGTACCTGGCTAATGGCGCTGCCAGCTTCCCGAAGGAACGCATCGAGGTGTTTGCCGCAGGCCGTGTGCTCCAGCTCGACAATTTCCGCAGACTCACCGGCTTCGGATGGCCCGGCTTCCGCAAGATGAACCTGTGGCGCCAGGACAAGGGGCAGAACGCCTGCGCAGCGGCCTTCCTCGCCGCGATCGAAAGCGGTACGCCTGCGATCCCGGCCGACGAGATCTTCGAGGTGGCGCGGGCGAGCATCGAGGTGGCGGAATTGCTCCGCCGCCAGTGATGCACGCACCATGAACCGCCAATGGATGAAAGCACGTACCGCCATGGCGTTAGGGCTTCCCAACATCGCCCGCGCGGTCGGCTATCGCGTGGGGGTGCGAATTGGCGTCAACAAGGTGCGACGCCTGCATGCGGCCGTGCCTGTTGCGCCTTTTTTCGAGGCGTCGCGCCTGGCGCCGCTGGACGCGCCCGTGGTGTCGGGCTGGCAGCACGAAGCGAAGTGGTTCGGATACTGGCCCGTGCCGGTGGGTGATACGCCGCCCGACTGGTTCGCCAACCCGTTGAGCGGTGCACGCGTGGAACGCCCCGAGCGCGCCTGGTGGCAGATTCCGGATTTCGATCCGCGGGTTGGCGATATCAAGGCTATCTGGGAGGCATCCCGCATGGATTGGGTGCTCGCGTTTGCGCAGCGGGCCCGTCAGGGTGATGCGGCAGCGCTTGCGCGGCTGAACGCCTGGCTTGGCGATTGGTGCGGTCGCAATGCGCCCTATGCAGGACCCAACTGGAAGTGTGGGCAGGAGGCGTCCATTCGCGTGATGCATCTGGCCGCTGCCGCGATGATCCTCGGTCAGGTGCACGAGACGGCGCCTGGCCTGAAGGCGCTGGTCGAACTGCATCTGCAGCGTATTGCCCCGACGGTGTCCTATGCGATGGCACAGGACAACAACCATGGGACGTCCGAGGCAGCGGCGCTGTTCATCGGCGGCACGTGGCTGGGCTTGTCCGGCGTGCAGCGTGCGCGGCAGTGGGCGATAGCGGGCCGCAAGCTGCTGGAGAACCGTGCGGCCAGGCTGATTGGTGCACAGGGTACGTTCAGCCAGTATTCGGTGAACTATCACCGGTTGATGCTCGACACCTTCAGCTGGGTGGAAACGTGGCGCAGCCTGCTCAACGCTCCAGAATTCAGCGGTGCGTGGTATGGACGTGCGCGTGCGGCGACCGATTGGTTGCACGCGATGACCGATCCGCAGACCGGCGACGTACCGAATATCGGGGCCAACGACGGGGCGCGCCTGTTGCCGCTGACCAATGCGCCATATCGTGACTTCCGGCCGAGCGTGCAGCTTGCGGTGGCGGTCTTCCATAGTAGGGTGGCGTACGAAAACGACCCGTCGGCTGATGCCATGACACGCTGGCTCGCCGTGCCGCAAGGCGGCGAGGGCGCGGCAGCAGCGGGCAACATGCAGGCCGACGATGGTGGATTTGCCGTGTTGCGCAAAGGGCGCGCCATGGCGCTGTTTAGGTATCCGCGGTTCCGCTTCCGGCCATGCCAGGCCGATGGGCTGCACGTCGATTTATGGTGGAACGGCAAGGCGCACCTGCGTGACGCAGGTACGTTCAGTTACAACACCGAGCCGCGCTGGCTGGATTATTTTGGCGGTGTGAGCAGTCATAACACCGTGCAGTTTGATGGGCGTGAGCAGATGCCGCGGCTGTCGCGCTTTCTGTTTGGCGACTGGTTGAAGACGGAAGCGATCGAGCCGTTGCATGGCGGCACGCCGGTGACGGTTGGCGCTTCGTATCGTGACCGGCAGGGCGCCCACCATCGTCGCGCGCTGCGCCTGCACGACGACCGGTTCGAGGTGGAGGATCAAGTCAGCGGATTTGCGCGCTGCGCGGTGCTTCGGTGGCGCCTGCGGCCAGGTCAGTGGCGCGTGGAGCCGGCACAGAACGGTGCCGGCGTGGTCGTCAGCGAAGCGGGTGGCGAGCGCCTGGTCGTAACGGCCACGGCCCCTGTCGAACGGTGCGAACTGGTCGAAGGGTGGGAGTCGCTGCACTATTTGGAAAAGACGCCGGCGCCGGTGCTGGAGCTCGAGGTTCATCAGGGCTGCACATTGGTGTCCCGGTACTATTGGACGACATGAAAGTACTGTATTTCCACCAACACTTCGTGACGCCGCGCGGCACTGGCGGCATTCGCTCGTATGCCATGGCGCGACGCCTCGTCGAAAGCGGGCATTCGGTCACCATGGTATGTGGGAGCTTCGCGGGCGGTCATACCGGCCTGGAGGCACCGTTCGCCGGTGGCATGCGCCGCGGCACGGTCGACGGTATCGATGTCATCGAACTCAACCTGGCTTATTCGAACAGCGACGGCTTCGTCCGGCGCGCCATGACGTTCCTGAAGTTTGCCATGCGCAGCGTCGGCATTGCCTTCGCCGAAACCTATGACGTGGTATTTGCAACCACGACACCGCTGACGGCCGGCATTCCCGGCATCCTGGCGCGCTGGCTGCGCCGCAAGCGCTTCGTGTTCGAGGTGCGCGACCTGTGGCCCGAGTTGCCGCGAGCGATGGGAGTGATCCGCAATCCGGCGGTCCTGTGGGCCATGGGGTTGCTGGAATGGGCCAGCTACCGCTCGGCTCATCGCCTGATCGGCCTGTCTCCTGGGATCGTGGATGGCATTGCGCACCGTGGCGTGCCGCGTGATCGCATTGTCATGGTGCCTAACGGCTGCGATCTGGGCATTTTCGGAGCGCCGGTCGATCCGTGGCGCCCGGAACAGGTGGGCCCGGGCGACCTGATGGCCGTATTCGCGGGCACGCACGGCATGGCCAACGGGCTCGATGCCGTGCTCGATGCCGCTGCGGAACTCAAGCGCCGCGGCCGGCAGGACATCAAGATCGTGCTGATCGGGCAGGGCAAGCTCAAGCCGTCGCTCGAGGCGCGCGCCAAGCGCGAGAACCTTGACAACGTCGTGTTCCATGCGCCGGTGAACAAGACCCGTCTGGCCGGCCTGTTGGCCGCAACGGATCTTGGCCTGCAGCTGCTGGCCAATGTGCCTGCGTTCTACTATGGTACGTCGCCCAACAAGTTCTTCGACTACATCGCGGCAGGCCTGCCCGTGCTGAACAACTATCCTGGCTGGCTGGCGGAGATGATTTCGGGGCATGACTGTGGCTTCGCGGTACCGTCTGCCGATGCGGCGGCATTTGCCGACGCACTGGAACGTGCCGCAAATGACCGGGATGGGCTCAGGTCCATGGGCCAGCGCGCGCGTGCGCTGGCGGAAAGCGATTTCGACCGGTCGTTGTTGGCGGCCCAATGGCTGCAAACACTGGAAAATGCGGCGCCGCGCGGAACGGTGATGGCGCAACGCTGTGATCTCACATAACAAAGGGGAAGAAGTGAGAGGCAATCGCAAGACCAAGGTCATGCTCGTTTTCGGCACGCGGCCCGAGGCCATCAAGATGGCCCCGCTGTACCACGCGTTACAGACCTTGCCCGAAGAGTTCGAGACGCATTTCTGTGTGACCGCCCAGCACCGCCAGATGCTGGACCAGGTGCTCCGCGTATTCGACATCAAGCCCGACATCGACCTGAACGTGATGCGCACCGGGCAGGATCTCTACGACGTGACGTCGGCGGTCCTGCTGGGCATGCGCGACGTGCTGCGCGAGCACAAGCCCGATGTGCTGCTGGTGCATGGCGATACCACGACCACGCTGGCGTCATCGATGGCGGCGTTCTATGCAGGGGTGCCCGTCGGGCACGTGGAAGCCGGCTTGCGCACGCACGATGTGTACGCGCCGTTCCCGGAGGAATTCAATCGGCAGGTGGTGAGTCGGGTAACGAAGTGGCATTTCGCGCCGACGGCAACCAGCCGTGAGAACCTGCTGGCGGAGCGTGTCGAGGCGGCGTCCATCGCCGTGACCGGCAATACGGTCATCGACGCCCTGTTCTGGGTGCTGGACCGGATCGAGCAATCGCTGGAACGCCGCGAACGCCTGACTGCCCAGCTCGACGCACAACTGCCGTTTGCCTGGCAGCAGAAGCGCTTCGTACTGGTCACGGGACATCGCCGCGAGAACTTCGGTGACGGTTTCCTGCAGATCTGCGATGCGCTGAAGTCGCTGGCGGAGCGCTATCCGGACGTCCATATCGTTTATCCGGTGCACCTTAACCCGAACGTCCAGAAGCCCGTCAATGCGATCCTGGCCGGGCTGGACAACGTGCATCTGATCGAGCCGCTGGACTATGAGCCCTTCGTCTATCTGCTCAAGCACGCGCATATCGTGCTGACCGACAGCGGGGGCATCCAGGAAGAGGCGCCGAGCCTCGGCAAGCCGGTGCTGGTGATGCGTGAGGTCACGGAGCGTCCCGAGGCGGTCGAGGCTGGCACGGTACGCCTGGTGGGCGCCAACCGCGACGCCATCATCGCCAATGTGAGCGCACTGCTGGACAACGAAGAAGAGTACAAGGCCATGGCCCGCGCCCACAATCCGTATGGCGACGGCAAGGCCTGCGAGAAGATCATCAACGTATTGAGGACCCTGTAATGACAAAGAAGATGGTGTGCGTGGTGGGCCTGGGCTACATCGGGCTGCCGACTGCAGCGCTACTGGCCAGCAACGGCTTCCAGGTGGTGGGCGTGGACCTGAACGTCCATGCGGTGGAAACGATCAACCAGGGACGCGTGCATATCGTCGAGCCCGATCTGGATGCGTTCGTGCGCTCGGCCGTCACGGCGGGTCGCCTCCAGGCATTCACGACGCCGCGCGAGGCTGACGTGTACATGATCTGCGTGCCGACGCCGTTCCATGAAGGCGAAGGCATCCCCGAGCCGAACATCGACTACGTGCTGGCCGCAACGCGTGGCATTGCCAGCTTGGTCAAGCCGGGCGACATGGTGATCCTCGAGTCCACCTCGCCGGTGGGCACGACCCAGCGCATGGCTGACGAACTGGCGGCCGCGGGCGTGGATGTATCACGCGTGCACATGGCATACTGCCCCGAGCGCGTGCTGCCGGGCAAGATCATGACCGAGCTCGTCGAGAACGATCGCGTGGTGGGTGGCCTGAAGCCTGAAGACACACATGCCGTTAGCAGCTTCTATCGCAGCTTCGTGCATGGCGCGGTGCTGGAAACCGACGCGAAGACCGCCGAGATGTGCAAGCTGACCGAAAACAGCTTCCGCGACGTGAACATTGCGTTCGCCAACGAGCTGTCGATGATCTGCGCGAAGGAAGGCATCAACGTCTGGAACCTGATCCAGCTGGCCAACCGCCACCCGCGCGTCAACATCCTGCAGCCCGGTGCCGGCGTGGGCGGTCACTGTATCGCCGTGGACCCGTGGTTCATCGTGTCGCGTGACCCCGAGAATGCAAAGCTCATCCGCTCGGCGCGCGAGGTCAACAACTACAAGACCGAGTGGGCGATCCAGCAGGTCAAGGTTGCTGTGGCCGATGCCTCGGCACGCGTGGACCGCAAGCCGAAAGTGGCATGCCTGGGCCTGGCGTTCAAGCCGGACATCGACGACCTGCGCGAGTCGCCGGCTGTCCACATCGCCGCCGCGCTGCAGGAGCAGGGCTACGACGTGGTGGCGGTGGAGCCGAACATCGAGTCGCACGACGCATTCACGCTGGTGTCGCTGGAAGACGCCATTGCGCAGGCCGACGTGCTGGTGCTGCTGGTCAAGCATCGCCAGTTTGCCGACCCGGACGTGCGTGCCGAGCTGGTGCGCGCCCAGGCGCTCGATTTCTGCGGCGCACTGACGTAACGCGAATGCGTGGCTGCGAGCGCGGCGGGTCTGCCTCCCTTGTGGCCGCGATGACAGGCAAGGGCGCGCGCGGCCAGGTTGCGTGCGGCCCGCGAGGAAATCGCGATCACGGCGGACCTGCCAAGGGCTGTGGGCATGAAGAACCAGATATCTACAAATGAAGCGCCTTTTTGACATCGTGATGGCATGCGTTGCCTTGGCGGTACTTGCCGTCCCGATCCTGATCCTGATCTGGATGGTGCGCCGCAAGCTTGGCAGCCCTGTGTTCTTTCGGCAGGTGCGCCCGGGACTGCATGGCAAGCCGTTCGAGATGGTCAAGTTCCGCAGCATGACCGACGCACGCGACGCTGAGGGCAACCTGCTGCCCGACGCGGACCGCCTGCCGGTTTTCGGGCGATTCCTGCGTGGCACCAGCCTCGACGAGTTGCCCGAACTCTGGAATGTGATCAAGGGCGACATGAGCCTCGTAGGGCCGCGGCCGTTGCTGATGGAATACTTGCCTCTTTACTCGAAAGAGCAGGCGCGCCGCCACGAGGTGAGGCCTGGTGTGACGGGCTGGGCGCAGGTGAACGGACGGAATGCGCTAAGCTGGGAAGACAAGTTCAAGCTCGATGTCTGGTATGTCGACCACCGTTCGCTCTGGCTGGATATCCGCATTCTGTGGGCGACCGTGCGCAAGGTAATCGTGCGCGAGGGTATCAGTGCGGCCGGCGAGGCGACGATGTCGAAGTTTACGGGCAACAAGCCATGAAGCGGCTGGCGCTCCTCGGCGCGAGCGGGCACGGCAAGGTCGTCGCCGATGCGGCGCTCGCCGCGGGTTGGCAGGAGATCGTCTTTTTCGACGATGCGTGGCCATCGCGTGCCGACAACGGCCACTGGCCGGTGGTTGGCGACAGCGCGGCATTGCTCGCGTTTGTGGGCGACTTCGATGGCGTGGTGGTTGCCATCGGCAACTGCGCCGTGCGCTGGAAGTTGCAAGGCCAGCTGCAGGATGCCGGAGCGCATATTGCGACGGTCGTGCATCCCCGTGCCTATGTGAGCCCGTTCGCACGCCTCGGTGCAGGCACCGTCGTCATGGCGAATGCCGTGGTGAATGCAGATGCCGTGGTCGGACCGGCCGGCATCGTCAACACCGGTGCAACGGTCGACCACGATTGCGCGCTGGCGCACGGCGTGCACATCAGTCCCGGGGCGCACCTGTCGGGCAACGTGATAGTCGGCGCCTGCAGTTGGGTGGGCGTTGGCGCGGCGGTCCGGCAGGGCATCCAGATTGGAGACAACGTCGTGGTGGGAGCAGGAGCGGTGGTTGTCCGGGCGGTAGAACATGGTGTGACCGTGACAGGTTGTCCGGCAGTGCCGCGCGCGCGAGCTTGATCGCGGGGGCTTTGCGGCGATATTTATGATTGATTTTTGGCACTCGACTCTTATGCTAAATACTCCTTTTTCCCCTTGGCCGAGTTTCATGAAGGAAGAGGCCGACGCGGTCAGCCAGGTACTGCTGTCGAACAAGGTCAACTACTGGACAGGTACGGAATGCCGTGAGTTCGAGAAGGAATTCGCGGCGTGGACCGGCACGCGGTATGCCATCGCGCTGGCCAACGGTACGCTGGCATTGGACCTTGCGCTGAAGGGGCTGGGCATCGGGCCCGGAGACGAGGTCATCGTGGCGCCGCGGACGTTTATCGCGAGCACGTCTTGCGTGGTGAATGCCGGGGCGATCCCGGTCTTCGCGGACGTGGATTCCGAGAGCGGCAACATGTCTGCCGAGACCATCGCGCGCGTGCTGACACCGCGTACGAAGGCCATCATCTGCGTACATCTGGGCGGCTGGCCCTGCGACATGGACCCGATCATGGCGCTGGCCGAGAAGCATGGGCTGAAGGTGATCGAAGATTGCGCGCAGGCGCATGGCGCGGTCTATCGCGGACGCCAGGTTGGCAGCATCGGACACGTCGGGGCGTGGAGCTTCTGCCAGGACAAGATCATGACCACCGGCGGCGAAGGCGGCATGGTCACGACCAGCGACGAGGGGGTCTGGCGCGCAATGTGGGCCTTCAAGGACCATGGCAAGAGCTATGAGGCCGTGTACGAGCGCCAGCATCCGCCTGGTTTCCGTTGGCTGCATGAAAGCTTCGGCACGAACTGGCGCATGCTCGAAATGCAGGCCGTGCTGGGTCGCATGCAGCTGCAGCGCATGACCGAGTGGACGGCACGGCGTACGGCCAACGCCCAGGACATCTGGAACGCCGCCGCGCGGTTGCCGGTGGTGCGGGTTCCTGCGCTGCCGGCGGAGACCGTTCACGCGCAATACAAGTGCTATGTCTACGTCCGCCCGGAGCGTCTTGCGGGTGGCTGGACCCGAGATAGGATCGTCGAGGCGATCAACGCCGCTGGCGTGCCTTGCTATCAGGGGTCGTGCTCGGAAGTCTATCTGGAGAAAGCGTTCGACGGCACCGGCTGGCGCCCTGAGGTGCGGCTGCCGACGGCACGCGAACTGGGCGAAACCAGTCTGATGTTCCTGGTCCACCCGACGCTGACGGACGCCGAGATCGCGAAGACCTGCTCGGTGATGACCGAGGTACTGGGGCAAGCATGTCGTTGAGTCGGATTGCCGAGCCGCTGCTGGCGCTTCCGCGCCCGGCCAAGCGGCTTGTCGTGGTGGCGCTGGACCTGATCCTGTTAGTGGTCTCGGTCTGGTGCGCCTTCTATCTGCGTACGGACCAGACTGGCATGCCAGTGCTGCAGCAGCCTTACGTCTATCTCGCGGCACCGTTGCTGGCGTTCCCGTTCTTCGTCCGGTTCGGGCTGTACCGGGCGATTTTCCGGTACACCGGCATGGCCGCGCTTGGCACGACGGCCAAGGCGGTCGGTTTCTATGGCGCCACGTTTTTCCTGGTGCTGGTCCTGTTCACCTGGGAAGGGGTACCGCGCAGCGTTGGCCTGATCCAGCCGATCTTGTTCCTGCTGTTCGTCGGCGCCAGCCGCGCGGTGGCACGCTACTGGCTGGCTGGCCGGTCGTCGGGCGCGATCGGCGAAGGTCGCCTGCTGATCTATGGTGCCGGAGAAGCCGGCGTGCAGACCGCATCCGCGCTGGGTGTCTCACGCCAGTTCACGCTGCTCGGCTTCATCGACGACGACAGGACGAAGATCGGCGGCACCATCAATGGCCTGGACATCATCAGCCCGGACGAAGTGGAACACGCGGTCGAGCACATGGGTATCACCGACATCCTGCTGGCGATCCCGTCGATGGATCGTGCAGGACGGAACGCCATCATTGCGCGGCTGCGGGATCTGCCAGTGCACGTTCGCACGCTGCCGGGCATGGCTGACCTAGCGTCGGGCAAGGTCACGGTGCACGATTTCCAGGAACTCGATGTCGAGGATTTGCTGGGTCGTGCGGCGGTTGCGCCCAGCCCGGAGCTGCTGGCCCGCAACCTGGCCGGCAAGGTGGTGCTGGTCACGGGCGCCGGCGGCAGCATCGGCAGCGAATTGTGCCGGCAGATCGTGCGGGAACGGCCGCGCCAACTGGTGCTGGTCGAGCACAACGAGTTCGGGCTTTACGCCATCCATCACGAGCTGGTCACCCTGTGCGCGGATCACGGGCTGAGCGTGGAGTTGCTGCCGCGGCTGGCCAGCGTGGGCAACTATGGACGCATGTGCGAGATCTGCGAGCTGTACCGGCCCGCCACGATCTATCACGCGGCAGCCTACAAGCATGTGCCGCTGGTGGAGTGCAACCCGTCCGAAGGCGTGATGAACAACATATTCGGCACGCTGACGGCTGCGCGGGTGGCCATGGAGACGGGCGTGTCACTGTTCGTCCTGGTTTCTACCGACAAGGCGGTGCGTCCCACCAATGTGATGGGGGCGACCAAACGGGTGGCGGAAATGGTACTGCAGGCGATGTCGTCGAGCTCGACGCTGTCGTTCGCGATGCCTGGCGAGCCGGCCGATCAGGAAATCGAGAATCGCACGCTGTTCGCGATGGTGCGCTTCGGCAATGTGCTGGGCAGCAGCGGCAGCGTGGTGCCCCTGTTCCGCAAGCAGATTCGCCAGGACGGCCCCGTGACGGTGACGCATGAAGAAGTGACGCGCTACTTCATGACGATTCCGGAGGCGGCCCAACTGGTGCTGCAGGCAGGCGCGATGGCCCATGGTGGCGATGTGTTCGTGCTGGACATGGGGCCGCCGGTCAAGATCATGGATCTGGCGCGGCGCATTGTGAAACTGTCGGGCCTGACGGTGCGGGACGAGGCCAATCCGGATGGCGATATCGAAATCAGTGTCACCGGGTTGCGGCCCGGCGAGAAGCTCTACGAGGAACTACTGATCGGCAATAGCCCGGAGGGCACGGAACACGAGCGGATCATGAAGGCGCACGAGGATTTCCTGCCCTGGATGAAGCTGGTCCCGATGCTGATGGAGATGCGCCAAGCGGCGCTCGACAGCGACGTTGAAAAAATAAAGAGTCTGCTGCGTACATTGGTGCATGGCTACGCCCCGGAACTGGCAGGCGCTCCAGCCAATGTTGTGGCGATCGAGTCGCGCATGGTTGGCCGCACATAAGACAGGTAAACAAATATTGGATGGGAGAGCCTGAATGCAGGTGAGTAGAAAGTTGATCGCGGTACTGGTGTCGACGGCGTTGGGGGCCGCCATAGGTGCCGCGCTGGGCTATGGACCGGTGCTCAAGTACAAGTCGGTGGGTGTCATCCATGTCGAGATGACCACCAGCGAGTACAAGCGGATTGCCGAGCTTGCGAGCGACGCCGAGACGCTCAGGCAGTTTGCCGCGGTAGCGCCGCCGAAGGATGTGGTCGGCTATGACCGCGAGAAGCTGATCCGCTCGGTCGTGACCAGCGACTGGCAGACGCCGGTGCCCAAGATCAGCAAGGTTGATTCGCGTGAACTGCCGGACCTGATCATCCAGTTGGAACAGGAGCAGGTGCGTCAGCGCCAACGGCAGATGGAGCAGACCGAATCCGACGAGAAGCTCGTGGTGCCCACCTCGTACCTGGGCGTCCGCCTGTCGGCGGTAGGCTCGACGCCGATCGAGGCGGCCGCGATCACGAACTGGCTGGGCAGCTACTTCAAGGATATCGCCACGCGCGAGGCCGTGCGAGACCAGGTATTCCGCTGGGCGGCACAGAGCCAGGAGTTCTCGGAGCGCGCGGCAGAGCGCAAGCTAAAGCTCGAGTTCTCGATCGAGCAGGCGAAGATGCGCGCCAATGCTCTCAAGCGCGTACTGGCCGAATATCCGGAAGCCGCGCGTCGTGACAATTCCCAGGCGGTTGAAGTGCGCCGGGATAACGAAAAGTTCATTTCGCCCCTGGCACAGCTGATTGGCGCCGAGTCGGAGATCATCGACTACCAGGCCAAAATCAAGGCCCTGGACCGGCAAGACCAGCAGCAGGTGTATTTCCGGCAAATGGTGAAAGATGTCGAGAGCGCCATTGCCGACGCCTCCAGCGGAGGCGACAGCGTGACGAAGCTGGCTGTCGTGATTGCCTCGCGGACCAAGGACGCGAAGACGGGTGCGGAGCGCGAGAAAGCCGCGGAACTGGCGGCCGACATTGCACACATCACGGCGCGCTTCCAGTCTCAGGCGCAGTTCCTGGCCAAACCGTCGGTGCCGGGACGTCCCGAGATGCCCACGCCACAGCTGGTCATCGTGGCCCTGGCGCTGCTGTTTGGCCTGGCGGGTGCCGCGTTCTTCTGGCGTGAAAATGTGATTCGCTTTATCTCTGCGGGCAGCTTCCGCAAGAATTGAGGCGTTTGAGAGGCCGAGTCGAGCATCGTCGCGCGGCCTCGTTCATGCATCGAGTAGCGAGATCCATGCCGCGGCGATACGATCCATCGTGAATGCCGCGGCGGTCTTGCGTGCACCCTCCGCAATGCGCTGCTGCAACGCCGCGCTATCGTCGCGCGACAGCGTGACCAGCGCATCTGCCATCTCCGCGGCATCGCCGACCTGCACGACACATGCATTTTCCTGATTGCGCAGTAGCGCTTTCGGGCCCGTTTCGCAGTGAGTGGCAATGACCGGCAGACCGTAGGCCATCGCTTCGAGCAGCGCCAGTCCGAATCCTTCATAGCGCGAGCTCAGGCAAAACAGCCCGGCGCGCGCGTACTCGCCGCACACATCGGCCGTGGTCCCGGGCAATGCGACGGAGTCGTTGACGCCCAGTTCGACGCAAAGGGCCTCCAACTGCGGGCGACATTCCCCGTCGCCGACAATCCGCAACTGCCACCCGTCCATGGCGGGTCGAGCCAGCTCCCACGCGTACAGCAGCACATCGAAGTCCTTGGCCGGTGTTAGCCGGCCCACTGCCAGCACAACCCGGCTTTTACGCGCGGCCGGTACCGTTGGAAATGGAAACGGCAGCGGGTTCGGCACGACAACGATGTCTGCACGGGCATGGCCAATTCCCGCGTGCCAAAGCGCCTGGTCGCGTGCGGTCAGCACCACGATGGCCTGTGCCGAGAAGGCGGCGAGGCGCCTCGCCACCCGCCGCGCCGGCTTCCCCAGGTCCTCGTCAAAATGGCAATGCTCCCACGCAATCCTGCGCACCTTCAGGCCGATCGTTGCTGGCAGGGTGAACAGCGTCAGCATTGTATCGACTTCGATTAGCACGTCGACCTTGTGCTGGCTAACGAATCGACGGATGCCCGCCACTGTGGCGACGTATTGGCGCTTGAACGAGGGTCGTGTCTCAAACAGGGCGTCGTGCCCGACATCCGCGTGCAGCGGAAACACGCTGGCCTTGTCCCAGAGACTCAGTATCTGCACGCGATACCCGCGCTCCGCCAGCGCATTTGCGATGACGGCTGTCATACGTTCGGCGCCGGCAAAGGCGTTCAGCGTGCCGGTCAGGAAGCCGATGGTCGGAAGCGTACTCATGCCGATGCCATTTGCCGGGCAGGGCGGTGCCGCCACCAGAGCACCGTGCCGACCATCACAGCGACGGCATTGCCCAGCGCGTAGCCGGCGATGGCGCCCCAGCTGCCGAGGCGCGGGATCATCACGAGGTCCCACACTAGTATTGTAGTCAGGACTAGTGCCCACTTGATTGCCACCCAGCGCGGCTTGCGCAGGTGTGCGGCCAGCAGGGTTAGCGCAACATCCGCGAATACCAGTGCGGAAATGATCGCCGCCATGCGCAGCAGCTCGACCGTCGCCGCGAAGGCCTGGCCATACAGCAGCGTCACTATCCACGGCGCGCACGCGGCAATGGCAAGTCCGCCGGCCAGCCCCAACCCGCCCAGACCCAGCGCAATACGGCCGATATTGGCGTGGGCGTCGTCAAAGCGTTGCCGCGCATAGACATAGCTCGGTGCGATGCCGGCCGCGAGGATCGTTGCTACCATCGTAAAGTTGTCCAGGATCTGCATGCACGCGGCGTAGGCGCCAAACTCGGCGGCCGGCACGGTGGGCTGCAATATTAGCTGGTCAACGCGGCGCGCGCCCATCATCATGATGAAGCTGATCCAGAACAGTGTACCGGCACCCAGCAGTTCCCGCGCCAGCGTTGGCTGCCAGCGGGCATGGCTGGCGGCGCCCTGACGGAAATAAAAGGTGGCCAGTAGGGCCGCAAGCACGATGGCTTCCACCGCGAATGCCACTGCATATCCCGTTACGTCCGTGACATGCGTCGCAAACAGCGCGCCGACCAGCGATGCCTTGATTGCCAGCGCGGCCAGGCTGAACAACGTGCCTGGCCGATTGTTGGTATGGGCTTGCATCCAAGCCGTCACCACGCCAACGGGTTCGCGCAACAGGATGGCGATGCCGAGCCAGAGCGCGGCGTGCCAGATGTCTGCAAGCGGCGCGGTGATGCCGAGGTAGGCGCACATGCATGCGTAGCCCGTCACGCCACCGGCCAGGCGCAGTACGAATGCCTGCCACAGCAATTGATTCTCTGCCGTCGGCGTGGGCGCCGCCACGAGCCGGGGCACCACCACTTCTGCGCTGCATACCAGCGCGAACGATGCGGCGATCAGCACGATCGACTGTGCGTACTGGAAATGCGCGAAGCCCTCCGGCCCCAGGGCGCGGGCGAGCATGGCTACCACGCCAATGCCTACGCCAACTTGCAGGCCGCGTTCGGCCAGCATCCAGAGCAGGTTGTCCGCAACGCGTCGCCGCATCAGGCCGCCTCCGCGTGCGGCACGGCAGCCTTGCCGGGCAGGCTCGCATAGAGCGTGAGCCAGCGGCGGGCCACGGCGTCGATCGAGAACGTGGCCAGCACGCGCGCGCGCCGGCTGGCTTGCTCGGCCGGCGTTCCCGCGCCCGTGCGCAAGGCATCGGCCAGCGCGGCGGCAAGCGCATCGACATTGCCGCGTGGCACGATGGCACCGAGGTCGCCAACCACTTCCGCCACGCCAGGCGCGTCGGTCGATACGACCGGGCAGCCGCATGCCAGCGCTTCCACAAGCACCATCGGCAGGCCTTCCACGTTCGAAGACAGCGCAAAGGTGTCGGCGGCGTTCAGCAGCGCGGGGATGTCGTTGCGTTGCCCGAGCAGTGTCACGCGAGACGCGATGCCAAGCGACGCCGTCAGGTCGGACAGCGGCTGCCGCAACGCACCGTTGCCGGCAATCAGCAGATGCGCGGGAATGGCCGGATCGATGCGGGCGAAGGCGCGGATCAGCGAGTCCTGGGCCTTCTCCGGCACCAGCCTGCCGACGTTAAGCAGCAGCCGCGTGTCGGCGCTGACGCCGAGTTGCGCGCGCGTGGCCAGGCGCACGGCCGGGCCGGGGCGAAAGCGATCAATGTCGATGCCATTGGGCATCACGATGACGCGCGACGCCGGCACGCCGCCCGCCGCGATCATGCCGAGGCGGCCATCGTGGCTGACATGCGTGGTGATGTCGGTCCAGCTGTCCGTCAGGCGGTAGGCTGCCATGCGCAGGCGGCCGCCTTCACGGAAGCTGTGTCCGGTGCAGACCAGCGGCGGGCACTTGACGATGCGTGTGAGTGCCCGGGCAAACAGGTTGGCATGGACCATATGGGCATGCATGACGTCAGGTCGCCACGTGCGTACCAGCGCGCGGGCCTGTGCCAGCGCGCGCATCATGCCGGCCGGCGTCTTGCGCATATTGAGCTCGACTACCTCGGCGCCCGATGGCACGTCGATCTCGCATCCCGGTGACAGGCTGAGGATGGCAACGGCATGGCCCATCGCCAGGAAGGCGCGCGCCAATGTCACCACCTGGTGTTCGGCGCCGCCGACCTTGAGCCCGGTCGTGACCAGCATGATGCGCATCGGTGAGCGCCCCGCAACAGCGGTCGATGTCATCAACGCGCTCCGTACCCGGTCAGCAGTGTCCGTATGGTCTTCACAGCAATCAGCAGATCTAGCGCAAACGAACAGTGCTTGACGTAGTACAGGTCATAGCTGAGTTTGGTCACCGTTTCGGCATGGGTGCCGACGTAGCCCTGCTGCACCTGCGCCCAGCCCGACAGGCCCGGACGCACGAGGTGCCGATAGGGGTAGTACGCAATGGTTTCCGAGAATTCGTCGACCATCGGCACCTGTTCGGGGCGCGGGCCGATAAAGCTCATCTCGCCGACCAGTACGTTCCACAGTTGCGGAATCTCGTCGAGCCGGTACTTGCGGATGATGCGGCCTACGCGGGTCACGCGCGGGTCCTGGCGCAGCGCGAACTGTGCCGGTGCATGCTTGTCCACGCCCATGCTGCGGAACTTCAGCATCGTGAACGGCTTGCCGAACAGGCCCACGCGGCGTTGTCGGAACAGCGCGCCGCCCGGGGTTTCCAGGCCGACCGCCAGCGCCACGGCCAGGCCAATGGGTATGGCCAGCGGGGCGAGCGCGACCACCGCGACAATGTCCATCAGTCGCTTGATGTAGTCGAACAGGTAGTGGTCGGCGTAGTCGTCGAAGAAGTTCTCGTCGATATGGTCCAGGCCCACGCGGCCGGTCAGCATTTCGCCGATGCGCTCCACCGAGTACATGCGCAGATGGCCAAGCCGGTACTGGATCAGCAGCCGCGTGCGCGCCGGATCGGCGGTCAGGCCGCGTTCCACCAGGATGCCATCGCAATGCGCGGCTTCCTCGGGCGAGCCGATCTGCTCGAGGCGCGTGGTGGCGGGCGGATTGGCGCCGGGCATTGCGATGATGCGGTTCAGGTGCTGCAGGGTTTCGGGATCCATGTAGCCGAAAACCGGCACGTACTTCTGCACGTAGCGGCGATACCCGAGCCAGGTCCATGCTAGCGTGGTGACGTAGCCCACCAGCACCGCACCCCGCGAGTACTCGACGTGGAACCCCGCGTAGACGATCAGCAGCAGGGCAAATGGCAGGGTGGCGGCCACGCCGACGATGCTGGTGCCTTCCATGGCCGGCAGATGCAGCGCGCGATGCACCAGCAGGAATGCCGCCAGGTAGGGCAGGATCGACCACAGCAGGGTGCGCGGGAACACGTATGTCACAACGCCCGCCTGGTGGGCGACTTCGGACAATGCGGCGTTGATGCCGAACAGCACCAGGCCGATGGCGGCCCAGGCAATCATGCGGCTGGCGCGCCGGATTGTTTCCGATCTGGCCGGAGTGCCTTGGCCGTTGCGCCGCAGGGAGCCGCTGTGCAGGGTATTCATGATGCGGAAACGCATGCGTCGGCATGGTGGCTGCCAGCCAGTACCTGTTGATAGACCGCCCAGGTGGCGCGGACCATGCGCTCCAGGCCGTACTCTTCCTCCCACCGCTGACGGCCGGCCTCACCCGCCACGGCGCGCGCCGGCGCGTCGGTTGCGGCCTGGCGCAGCGCGTCGGCAAAGCCACGCGGATCGTTCCCGCTTACCAGCACGCCACACGGCCTGTCGCCAAGCTGTTCGCGAATGCCGGGGAGGTCGCTGGCGATCACCGGGAGTCCGGCGCGCATGGCTTCCAGGATGGAAATGGGAAATCCCTCATGGTCGGAGGCCAGCAGGAAAAGCTGCGCACTGGCAAGCAGGGCAGGGACGTCGTCGATGCTGCCTGCAAAAAGCACGCGCCCGGGGGCCAGTTGACGGGCCAGCCGCTCGAGGCTGGCGCGCTGCGGCCCGTCGCCGGCGATGACCAGTTCGCAGTCGGGCAACTGCGCCGCGGCAAACGCCTCGATCAGGACGTCGGGGCGCTTCGGGGGTGCCAGCCGCATGACGGTCACGACGCGCTGCAGGGCGCCGCCCGGATGGGCGCGTGGCGCCACGTCGGCGATGCCATTCGGAATTACGCTGATACGGTCGTCGCGGATCGGCAGGCTGCGCGCTAGGCCCCGCTCGGCTTCCGCCACGCAGATGACATGGCTCGTCAGCCGCGCAAGCAGCCATTCGGCGGTTTTTGCAATGGTGCGCTGCTTCCACGCGGCTGCCGGCTTGAACGCAAAGCCATGGACCGTATAGACCACCGGTATGCCGAGGAGCTTGCCGGCGATGCGGCCCAGCGCGCTCGCCTTGGCGCTGTGCGTATGAATGATGTCTGGCGCCGCCGCGCGCAGTGCACGCATCAGTTCCCGCAAGGCCGCCACGGCCTTGAACGGTGACAGGGCGTTGTTCATCGTCGCCAGTCGGATGGCGGGAATGCCCAAGTCGCGGGCCAGGTCGAACAACGGGCCATCGCCGCCGGCCAGCAACGTGACGTCGGCCTGCCCGCGCAGGGCGCGCAGCAGGTCGGCAACATGGCTCTGGGCGCCGCCGGTCTCGGAATTGGTGATGAGACAGGCAATGCGTGGTCGTTCAGTCGACGTGATCAAGGGCAATGGCGGAGGTCTCGAACAGGGGATGCACGCGCAGGTGATGCGACGGACGCCCGTCAGCTGCGTCCTGATTGGATCGGTTGTCCGATAAAACATGCACGGACAGACCGATGGCAGTCAAAAAGGGCCGAAAAATTCCTCTAAGAGGGCGACTGAAGACGATTATAGCGCCTGCGCCACGCGCAATCCGGCACAATACGGCTTTTTGGCGCCCTGCCCGCGCCCCTCCCGAGGTGTCCCGCCCCTAGGTGGAATTGCACGATGAACCTTATCTCCAGGAAGCCACATGCAAATTGATCCTTCGATCTTCAAGGCCTATGACATCCGCGGCATCGTCGGCAAGACGCTGACGCCGGAAGTGGCCCGCTACATCGGCCTGTCGTTCGGCTCGGCCGCCGTCGAACTTGGCGAGAAAGCCGTGGTGGTGGGCCGCGACGGCCGCCTCTCGGGCCCGGATCTGCTGGGCGGGCTGGTCGAAGGCCTGCGCGCCGCCGGCCTGGACGTGATCGATCTCGGCATGGTCGCCACGCCGATGGTGTATTTTGGTACCAATGTCGAGCTCGAGGGCCGGCGCGCCACATCCGGCATCATGGTGACGGGTAGCCACAATCCGCCGGACTACAACGGATTCAAAATGGTGTTGGGCGGCAAGGCCATCTATGGCGACCAGATCCAGGCACTGCGCCAGCGCATCGGCGCGGGCAGCTTCGTTGAGGGTGGCGGTAGCTACAAGCTGGTGGACGTCCGACAGCAGTATCTGGACCGCATCATCGGCGACGTCAAGCTGGCCCGCCCGATGAAGATTGCCCTGGATGCGGGCAATGGCGTGGCCGGTGCGTTCGTGGGCGACCTGTTCCGCGGCCTGGGCTGCGAGGTCGTGGAACTGTTCTGTGATGTCGATGGCCATTTCCCGAACCATCACCCCGATCCCGCACATGTCGAGAACCTGCAGGACCTGATGCAGTGCCTGTACGAGACCGATTGCGAGCTGGGCCTGGCCTTCGACGGCGATGGCGACCGCCTGGGCGTGGTCACCAAGGACGGGCAAGTCATCTTCCCGGATCGGCAATTGATGCTGTTTGCCGAGGAAATCCTGTCGCGCAATCCAGGCCAACAGGTCATCTACGACGTGAAATGCACGGGCAAGCTGGCGCCGTGGGTCCGCCAGCATGGCGGCGAACCGCTGATGTGGAAGACCGGCCATTCGCTGGTCAAGGCCAAGCTCAAGGAAACGGGCGCGCCGATCGCCGGTGAAATGAGCGGCCACGTGTTCTTCAAGGACCGCTGGTACGGCTTTGACGATGGCCTGTACACCGGGGCGCGCCTGCTGGAAATTCTGGCGCGCCACGCCGACCCGAGCGCCGTGCTGAACGCGCTGCCGAACTCGAACTGCACGCCGGAGCTGCAGCTCAAGGTGGCCGAGGGCGAGGCGTTCACGCTGCTCGACAAGATCCGCGCCAATGCGAAGTTCGAGGGCGCCAGGGAGGTGATCACCATCGACGGCGTGCGCGTGGAATATCCCGATGGCTTCGGCCTGGCCCGGCCGTCGAACACCACGCCCGTGGTGGTGATGCGCTTCGAGGCCGACAACGATGCCGCGCTGGCGCGCATCCAGGCTGAATTCAAGCGCGTGATCCTGGCGGAAAAACCGGATGCAAAGCTCCCGTTCTGACCCTGTGCAGCCGTCGGTCGAGATCCCGCCGCAGCCGTTGGCGGCGGTGGGGTCGTTTGCGCTGCCGGCGCGGCCACGCATCCTGATCGTCAAGGTGTCCTCGCTGGGCGACGTGGTGCATAACATGCCGCTGGTGCATGACCTGCGCGCGCGCTGGCCCGAAGCCGAGATCGACTGGGTGGTGGAAGAAGGCTACGTCGACCTGGTGAAGCTGCTGCCCGAGGTGCGCCGCGTGATCCCGTTTGCGTTGCGGCGCTGGCGCAGGCGCTTCTGGCAGGGCGGCACCTGGGCCGAGGTAGGCGCGTTACGCGCGGCCATCCGCGAACAGGCCTACGACGCCGTGCTGGAAACACAGGGGCTGCTCAAGACCGCCATCGTGGCGCGCAGCGCCGCCCGCACCGCCGGCGCCCCGGTGATCGGCCTGGGCAACGCCACGCAGGGATCTGGCTACGAACCCGCCGCGCGGCTGTTCTACACCGCGCCGGTCACGGTGCCACGGCAGACCCATTCCGTGCGGCGTTCGCGCCTGCTTGGCGCGGCGCTGACGAGCGTGACGCCACCGGAGCTGCCGCGCTTCTTCGGGCCGGCCGCCAACTCGCTCCATGCCGACGATCCGCTCTGGGCCGGCCTGCCGGCGCGCTACGCGGTCTGCTTCCATGCCACGGCCGGTGCGAAGAAGCACTGGCCGGTCGCGAACTGGCATGCGCTGGGCCAGAAGCTGCATGCGGAAGGGCTCACCGTATTGCTGCCTTGGGGCAGCGAATCGGAAAGGCGCGACGCCGAGGCATTGGCCGCCGGCATGCCGGGCGCGCAGGTCTTGCCGCGCTTCTCGGTGATGCAGGGCTTTGGCCTGATCAACCGGGCCGAGGTAGTCATCGGTGTCGATACCGGGCTCGTCCATATCGCTGCGGCGCTGTGCCGGCCGACCGTCGAAATCTATACCGCCACTTGGCGATGGAAGACCGAGGGCTACTGGTCGGACCGTATCGCCAACGTGGGCGACGACGGCATCGTGCCCGACGTCGACGAGGTCTATGCCGCGGCGCGGCGCGTGCGCGGAGTCTCGATCTGATGCTTCGAATCGTTTATACCCTGCTGTGGCTGGTGATCCTGCCACTGGCGTTGCTGCGCCTGAAGTGGCGGTCGCGCAAGGAGCCCGGCTATATCCGCCACGTGGGCGAACGCCTCGGGCGGTATGGCGACCTGCCGTCCGACGGCCCTTGGCTCTGGGTCCACGCCGTATCGGTGGGCGAAACGCGCGCCGCGCAGCCGCTGATCGACGCCTTGCTGGCCGCCTATCCGCAACACCGCCTGCTGCTCACGCATATGACGCCTACCGGGCGGCAGACCGGCGCGCAGCTTTATGGCAGCAACCCGCGCGTCCAGCAGTGCTACCTGCCGTATGACGTGCCCTGCATGGTGCGACGATTCCTGTCGCACTTCCGGCCGGACGCCGGGCTGATCATGGAGACGGAAGTCTGGCCGAACCTGGTGCATGTGACCCGGCGTGCCGGCGTGCCGCTGCTCCTGGTCAACGCCAGGTTGTCGCCGCGCAGCTATCGGCGCACCGCGCGCTTCGGCAGTGCGGCGGCTTCGCTCTACAACGATTTCACGATGGTGCTGGCCCAGACGCCTGGTGACGCCGAGCGCTACCGGGCGCTGGGCGTGAAGGCAGTGCAGATTACCGGCAACCTGAAGTTCGACATGCAGCCGCCGGAGGCGGGCATGGCACGCGGGCAACTGCTGCGGCGGGCGTTTGGTGGGCGGCAGGTGCTGACTGCCGCCAGCACGCGCGAGGGTGAAGAGCCGCTGATCCTGGAGCTATTCTCGCGCTGGCCCGGCGACACGCGTCCGGCACTGCTGCTGGTGCCGCGCCATCCGCAACGGTTCGATGAAGTCGCCGCCATGGCCACGCGCGCCGGATTCACCGTCCAGCGCCGCAGTGCACTCGATATCGAACAGGCAGCGGCGCCCATTATGGCCGACGTCGTGCTTGGCGATTCGATGGGCGAAATGGCGATGTACTACGCGGCATCGGACATCGCCTATATCGGCGGTAGCCTGGTCCCGCTGGGCGGCCAGAACCTGATCGAAGCCTGCGCGGTGGGCACGCCGGTGCTGATGGGGCCGCACACGTTCAACTTCGCCCAAGCCACGGAAGATGCCATTGCCGCCGGCGCGTGCTTGCGGGTGGCCAACGCCGACGAGCTGATGACGGCGGCGGCCGGCGTCCTGGGCGATCCGGCCCGCCTGGCCGAGATGCGGGCGAATGCGCTGACGTTCGCCGGGCAGCACCGGGGGGCGACCGTGCGGACGCTTGAGGCGCTGGCACCGGTCGTCCGCTGACGTTCTCGCGGGAGTTCGATCCGCTACAATTCGCCGTCGGATGCCGAATGCATCAAAAATGAAACAATGAAAATGACTGGCAAACTGCGTTCTCGGAAACTGGTAATCGGGTCTCTCTTGATGGCAATCGCCAGCGTGGCGCATGCGGGCGTCAAGCTTGTGGAAATCGTGCCAGCGTCCATCGACCAGACCGGCAGCCGCGTGCGTGTGGATCTGGGCAAGGTATGGTTCGGCAACGTCGAGATCAACGCCCCGGCACGCAATTCCGGCAATGTCATCTCGCTTGTCATGAAGGAGAGTAAGGCGCCGAAGCCGTTGCCCAGCACTGGTCCCGAGCCGATTGGCGTGCGCTACTTCAAGACCGACCTCGCCTTGCGCGACGGCGTCAACAAGCCGGTATTGCGCGAGAAAGATGCGCGCCTGATGCCATCGGAAATCGGCCCGGTCATGCCGTTCCGCTATATCGAAATCGATGGATGGCGGGGCGCCTTTGCCAAATCGAACCTCGTCATCAAGGCAGCGGTTTCGGATACATGGCAGGAGCGCGGCAGGATGGTGTTTTCCGGTAGCGCCGATGCATACTGGCTCAACCGGATCTGGAATATGTCGTCGCATACCATGGCGGTGACGAGCTTTGCCGACATCTTCGTAGATGGCGACCGCGAGCGCCTGCCATACGAGGCCGACAGCTATATCAACCAGCTTGGCTGGTATGCGACCGCCGGCGACCCTTCACTGCCCCGGCGGACGTTCGAATAGCTGATCGATAATCCATATTCAGTTTCGCTGTAGTTCTCTGAAGTTCGTGGGTTGCCAAAATGCCCGGATTTTCGCTGTATAGCGTTCACTGAAGTTCGCTGAGAATCGTTGGTAGCCATCACTTTTTGGGGCATCCTTAGGGGCATCGTTTTCGGATGCCCCTATTACATTCCATGCCCCGTACGGTCGAGTCGCTCACTGACACAAAGATCCGCAACGCGAAGCCACGTGAGCGATCTTACAAGCTATTCGATGGCGGTGGCCTCTATCTTGAGGTCATGACCAATGGTCGAAAGCTCTGGCGCTTTAAATACATCTGACCATCTGGTGCAGAAAACCGCCTGGGCTTCGGATCATATCCAGACGTTTCCCTCGCTCAAGCACGTGCGCAACGTGAGTCCGCCCGGCTCCATGTTGCTGGCCGGAAAGACCCCAGCGTTGAGAAGCAAGATCAACGTCGAGCTGCCAAGATTGCAGCCGGCAATTCCTTCGAAGCCGTGGCGCGCGCGTGGTACGAAACACAGAAGGAACGATGGACGCCTCACTATGCCGGCCAGGTTCTCGCTTCGTTAGAGAACAACGTATTTCCGGTGTTCGGCAGGACGGCTCTGGCTGAGATCCGTGCACCGGCGATTCTGGAGTTGTTAAAGAAGGTCGAGGAACGCGGCGTTCGCAAAATGACGAGGATGCTTCTGCAGCGCATGCGTTCAGTGTTTCAGTACGGCATCGTCTACGGACTTTGTGATCGCAACCCGGCGACGGATATTAAGGGCGGATCCGTCCTGGTTTCAGCGCCAGTCCGGCACATGGCACGTATCTCCATCGGGGAGATGCCTAAGCTGCTGCGTGACATCGATGCCTATAAGGGCGACGAATTGACGCGCCTGGCGCTGCAGCTGATGACGCTGACATTCGTTCGCACCACAGAACTGATCCAGGCGCAGTGGGAAGAGATCGACGAGCAGAAAGCCGAATGGGTCGTGCCGGCCGAGCGGATGAAGATGCGCGACCCGCATGTGGTGCCGCTATCGAAGCAGGCTTTGGGCGTGCTGAAACAGTTGCGTGAGATCAATGGCCACCGTGCTTACGTCTTCTCCAGCTCTCGCGCAAAGACCGGCTATATCAGCAACAACACGATGCTGTTTGCTCTTCACCGAATGGGATACCGTTCGCGCATGACGGGGCATGGTCTCCGCGGCTTGGCATCAACGTCACTAAACGAGTTGGGCTTCCAACCGGACGTCATCGAACGCCAGCTCGCGCACGTCGAGCGCAACAAGGTTCGCGCAGCCTACAACGACGCACAGTACTTACCAGAGCGCCGAAAGATGATGCAGGCGTGGGCTGACCATGTTGGCAAATTGCGGAAGAAGACCGAGGCCAAGGAAGGGGCATGACCTACTGCCAGCGATGCCAGGATTTGATCGGAGAGAATTCCGCGAAGCTGGATCACGTAGAGCTTGCCAGCGCAGGCGAGAACCATCCGATTCCATGGTGGGCGAAAATTTACGGCGATGCTGCCCTGTACGTGTGCAGAAGCTGTCAGGGCCCACTGGCTCGGATGCGTCCCTTCAGCGCCCCGGAGAATGGCTGGCGTGGCGAGTCATAGCTGATGGCGATGTGTCTACGCGCTGATTCCACGCTGCCGCCGCACTGTCCTCGCTCTTGCGCGTCAGCGCGATCTGATGACCGCAGCACATGACATCGGTGCAACTGGCGGCTGACCACCCCTGCGACGTTTTCATCTGACCAGGCAACCCGCAGAAGGGGCACGGTGGCAACGCTTCTCGGTGGCTGGAGGCTTCTCGAACGCTCTTCGTTCCGATGGCAATTGTTCCTTACACCGTATTGGTTGTATTAGAGATTTACGCGTTTTAGGTTGTATTTCAGGTTATTTGGTTTGCGTAATTTCGGACTAAACCGCCCGTGCTAGGATGGCCCGACACTTCCAGTCTTTTTCCATGTCGGACCACCTTTTCCTTGAGATTGGCGACTATTACGCCTACTGCACCGTGATCGAGACCGCGCCCGGACGCTGGGAGGCGTCGGTGCTCTTAGAGCTCAAGCGCGACTACGCTATGTCGTTCGTGCCGGGGCTCTGGCACAAGGTGGAGGTGCTGTACCCGGATCGGGATGCGGCGATGACTTCCGCGACGGACTATGCCCACCACTGCGTGAAGACGGGGCGGACCGAGCTGTAGCGGTGCGGTCATGCGGCAGGCCACTCTACGAGCGACGCGTCATAGCCGAGCATCAGCGGGTGCTTCGGGTCGCCGCTAGACGTCAGTCCGAAGACCTTCACGGGCTTGTCTGACGTATGCAGCATCTCGGCCAGCACATCAAGGCGCGGCCGCAACGTGCTCGGTAGCTTTTTCCTGTCTCCCCAGTACGGCACTAGCAGATCGGCTTCTGCAATGATCTGTGCGAGGTGAAAGTCATTCTCTGGACCAATCGGAGCTACCACGGCCACCAGTTCACGCACATTCGTAGCGCGCCACGCGAATGGGTTGCCGGCGATGTACTTGCATGCACCGAAGCGCTGTCCGAATCCCCACCATTTCATGTCGGTCTGGTCGCGGATGATTGCGTCCGCGCGCGACGGATTCACGCCAAAGTACGCGATGACGATGCCATCGGCCTGAATTTCACGCTCTAGGCGGTAGCGATAGCCGCAGCACTTGCTGATGATCGCGCTCATGACAGCTCCTGTTCTGCCTGCCGCATGGCGGCGGTTAGGCGGGCCATCTCGTCGTGCGAGCCGCCTGGCCGATCTGGGTGCGCGGCCTGGGCTCGGCGGCGATACGCCGCGCGCACGACGGCCAGATCCTGCTCGGTGGCCGGCACGCCGATGACTTCGCGCCAGCTGCTGGCCGTGATTGGCGACGGCAGGGCAGTGAATCCCGCGAATGCCCGGTCAAGGATCTGCGCACCACCATGCCGCTCGATTGCACGCATGGCGTCAAGGGTGGCGGCAATCGCGGCGAGGTTGTCAGCCACGGTCCGGTACCGGTCTATAGCCATCGCCCGCTGCACATACGTCCCACCCATATATTCCATCCAGTAGACCGCGACGCCCGGATCCGCAGGCTTCTTTCCGTCGGAGCGTGGTAGACCATCGGCGCGCGTCGGAATGTTGGTAGAGATGATGATGTCGTCGGGGTTGATGCGCCAACCTTGGCCCTACTGGTGGACGATGCGTACGCCCTTCTCGACGGCGATCTCGTTGAGCGCCTTGACGTACACCGGCAGCGCCACTAGAGCAGGCTCACAGGAAGGGTTCGGCTCCTGCAGAACAACGATCTTGCCATTGGCTCGCGCCACATCAATCAGTGCCCGGATCGTGACTGCGTAATCCTGCAGGGACACATGCGCCGAGTCATTCAGGGCGAAATTCAAGGTGACTAACTTGGCGGTGCTGGTCGCCATCTGCTGGACCCATGGCAGGTGCCGACCATCCGTGCCGTTGTATAGCTGCGCCGCAACGGCACCGCGCACGCCATGGTTGGCGATGGTCACGTACGACGGTACCAGCTGGCGCAGCCACTCGGGTTCGCTGGTCGTCTGGTCTGGCGAGCCGTCACTGCCCCACGTTGTGCTGTCGCCGTACATTTCCAGCAGGATGGGAGCCGGCGCGGCAGGAGCTGCCTCGACAGCTTGTGGTGCCGATGGTTCACCGCCCCCACCCCCGCAGGCAGTGAGGACACATGCCGCAAGGGCGGCTATTGCTCCTGATCGCCAGATGGCGCCAGATCGATAGTCGCGCCACTTGCTCGCATGCGGTTGAGTACTCGCTCGATCGCGGCTGGATCTAGTTCGAGTCGGGCCATCGCAAAAAACAGGATGTGCGGGCTGATCTCGCGGGGTGACTCGCCCCCGGTGTACTTGCGCCATTGTCGGCCGCCCTGAACACCGAACAAATCGGCCATCCCTGCGCTGCTCAGCTTCAATTCTTGCTTAAGGCGATCGAGGTCTTGCGGCGTCGGCGGTGTGTATTTCATGGACGTGATGGCGATAAAATGCCGCCCAGAATGAGCGCTTCATGACTTTCCTCTCGGCTGTGGTGGGTCGCACGGATGCGCAACCGCTGAAAGTCATAGTAGGCCCATTGGGCCTATGCGTCAATATTCTGTTGTGTTCTCGGAATAGCCTTGGCGAGCCGCTTGCCAAAGCCAATGCACGGCCTTTCAACGAAGTGGAAAACGGTAGCGGCCAGACATACCAGGGCGAGCGTGAGTGCGAGCACGGTAAGCCAGAGTTGCCCAGGGCCCTTCATCGCGAATGTGCCAAGGACCCGTGGCGTGAGGAAGCCCGTGATCACGATACCTTGCAGCAGGTAGATCCCATAGCTGATCGTGCCCAACCTGATAGCACACTTCGATCGCAGCAAACCAAACAGACTTGCGCCGCTGGAAACCAGAACGAAGAACACACCCAGCAATGCAACGGTGCCCCAGTCGTAGGCCGAGGACTTTTGCGAAACAGTGTATGCAAGCACCAAGATGGCCAGGGCAGATTTGGCGGTGCTATCCCCTACCATTTTTGGAAATCGTCGCGTCAAGCTCGCAGCGATCATGCCGACGATGAACATCGCCAGCAGCAGGCGTGTGACCGGCGCAGGATGGTCCAGATGAATGAAGGTGTCGGGTAGGGCGAAAACAATCCACATGCAAACTGGTACGAATGCCAGCAACGATCGCCTGCTTGCGGCGATTGCCAGGAAGGGCAGGGAGAAGTAGAACAGCCACTCGAAGTACAGCGTCCACGTAACGCTGGCGGTGATCGTGTTGGTGTATGCGTACCCGTTCACTGCTGGGCGAGCAGCGACGAGCGCCGGCAACAACCATTGCACGAGTTGGCTCATCAGCTCAGCCGGCGCGACCGCCAATCGAAAGCCAGTCTTCCACCCGACGATAAGCAACATGGAGACGATGGTGACCCAGTACAGGGGCACGATGCGGAAGATCCGGTTGCAGTAGAGCGCGAACCAGTCAACGTGCCCTTTTTGGTCGAGGATGCGCCCCCAGAAAAGGAAGGCCGTGATCATGAAGAAGACCGCGACGCCGGCTTCACCGATGATCGAGTAGTACGACGATGGCGGGAGCTTCCACTCTCCAGTCTGATGGAACCCATAGCTGATCACGCTATGGTGGATTGCCACCGCGAGAGCGAGAAAGCCTCGCAAACCATCGACAGTCACATAGCGATGGCTTCCGCTCTGCGAATCTTCGTCAAGAAAGCGCCAGAGCGCCTTGGGCCAGACCAGGATCAGGCAAGAGGTGAAGATCGCCACGCTAGGCCAGATCGGATACAGGTCCATGTGCTCAGCTCGGGACAAAAGCGGAGATTATGCCTTAGGTAGGCTGGCGGCTAGCTTCCATGGGCCAGAAGGCGCTCAGGCGGGACTGGTTTCCGTGTTACGTCCAAGGCAAAAATTTTAGGGGCACGGGAAGCAATCCACCCAAGTTAAGTCGTCAAATAAAATCGCAATTTTCCACTCGAACGCTTGACAGGTGACGAGGTTCGAGCGGCCGCCCCGCTTGCGCTGGCTGTTTAGCGCAAGCAGGGCGGCGGCCAATAGAGGATCGTTTCTCGATCTTCGCTCGGCTCTCATGCCTCTGTCCGCTCTGTTCGCTACGCTTACCGAATATCTGCACACCAAGGTCTTTCACGATCTTGCCCGCCATCCCGAACATCCCACCGCCTTCACCCGTCAGCGCAAACTCACCCTGCCGACACTGATCACCTTCATGCTTGGCAACTTGCGCATGGGCGTACAAGCCGAACTCGATCAATTCCTTGCCGCGCTCGCCCGCCAGAACACCTTGTGCCGATGCGTCAGTGAACAGGCCTTCACCCAGGCTCGCAGCAAACTCAGCGGCGATATTTTTGCTCACCTCAATGACTGGCTGCTTCAGCACGTGTCCTACCATTTGCCGCGCTGGCATGGCTTTCGGCTGGTCGCGGCGGACGCCTCACACCTGCGTTTCGCCATCCGCCACAGCCATCTCCCTCGAGCCGCCACCCGCGACCAACTCGCCTTCGGCCTGTACCTGCCCGGGGCCGAGATCATGCTCGCCGCCTAATTGCACAGCGTACACGAGAACGAACGCCAGATCCTGTTCGAGTATTTGGACCGCCTGCAATCCGACGACTTGCTCTTACTTGACCGCGGCTACCCAGCCCGCTGGCTGGTGGCCGTGCTCAACCAACGAAACATCCCTTTCTGCATGCGCGCGGACGGTAGCGGCTTTGCTGCCGTGCGGCACTTCGTCCGCTCCGGCCGCGACGAGGCCATCGTCACGCTCCCGGCTCCAGCCCGCAACGACGCGCGCGACTATGAGTGCGCTGCTACCCCGCAGACCGTCCGGCTGATCCGACAGATCTCGCCAGCCGGTAAGGTGCGCGTGCTCATAGCCAATCTGGTCGACGTGCACCGCTATCCGGCTGCCACCTTCCGCGATCTCTATCATCAGCGCTGGCGTCTGGAGGAGGCGTTTAAACGTCTCAAACACCGCATGGCACTCGAACACCTGTCCGGCCTCTCACAGTTGGCCGCCAGGCAGGACTTCGGCGCCAAAATCCTGAGCGACAACCCACACGCTTTGTGTTGCCTCACCACAGCCCAGGAACATGTCATTGAATCGGACCATCGGATCAACCGTACCTACGCCATCACCGCCCTCAAACGTGTCCTGTCACCGGCGCTGCTCGGCTTGCGCTGGGCCAAGGCCGCTCTGAATGAGACCTTGGCTTTGATTGCAACACGTACCCATCGCGTGCGACCGGATCGTGCCAAGCCACGTCCGCCTCGCCCCAAACCTCATCCGCATGCCGCCTATAAGGCTTGCTGATGCCTATTTGTTGGCGCTTAACTTGGGTGGATTGCCCGCCGATCCACTTGAATCCGGCGTGAAACAATATGACCGAAACCACTGCAATCGCTCGTAACCCGTCGATCTCCGGGCGATATTTGAGGTGTTTTATCTGGTTATTCATATCACCGAGTGATTCGTGCGGCTGTCTGCAGCGTGCCATGCTTTTGGGGCGAGGGGGCGGCCTGAAGGCTGGCAGTCATAACACAGTTCCCTGCGAAAGAGCCCTCGCGAGAAGTATGTCAAGGGGGCGAAATCCGATTATCCCGTGGGAAAAAGATGGTATGCGTCGAATCCTCTACTTGTGGATATGAAGGTGTAAATTTGCAGGATGATTCAACGCATTGGAAGGAGTCTCAATATGTTGCGACACCGTTTTCCGGCGCTAGTTGCCGTGCTGCTGGCATCCAGCGCAACGGCCGCATTGACTGCCTGCGCCACGGGGCAACCGCCCGACAATCCGTCTGCCACCACAAGCCTTAACGAAATGCGTTCGAGCGGCCCCAGCCGCTGGGAACTGGTGCGCTGGCAACGCGCCGACGGCACGTTGCGCGACATTCCGCACGGTGACAACGGCGAGCCGATCATCTTCAATTTCAGCGACGGCATCGATTCGTCGCAGGGCACCGTCAGCGGCACCAGCGGCTGCAACCGCTTCACCGGTGGCTACGGCAAGACCGATACTGGCCTCCGCTTCGACCGTGTCGCCGGCACGCGCATGGCGTGCCCGGGCCCGCGTATGGAAACGGAGTCGGCCCTGCTCAAGGCGATGCAGACACCGTTCACGACGGTCGGCATGCAGCCGTCCGCCGGCGCCATGGGCCGCCAGGTCATCTGGAAGACAGCCGATGGCGATCTGCTGCAGTTTGTCGAACGGGAAGGGGTGGCCCGGCGCGGCGACAAGGTGGACCCGGCCACCGGCGGCGTGCCTGGGCGGGAAAAGATCGTCTATATCGATTCGCAGCGCGTGGAATGCACCGGTCCGGGCAAGCTGCAGTGCTAGCACTGGCGGGAATCGCCCGACGCGCCGTGGCAGCTTTGGTATGGGCCGATCGAGGGCCTCGATTTCGAGCCGGGTGTCATCTACAAGCTGCGGGTGAGGGAGTACCAGGTGCGGAACCCACCGGCCGATGCGTCTGCCATTCGCTGGCAGTTGCTTGGCGTGGAATCCAGAACGCGGGCCAACTAGTGCGATCGGCTACAATTGCAAGCTGATCGCCGCGCTGAATGTGGCGAGTTTGTCCCTTTTGGTTTCTATGAAAAGCAGTTCGATCCAGCTCTCGCGGGCCGCCGACTCTCTTGTATTCGCGTTTCCCATCCTGGTGCTATGCGTGCCTCGTGGCGCAGGCGTGTTCCTCGCGGGGGTCGTGTTGCTGGCGTTGCTGGGGTGGCGCGAGATGGGGCGGGCTTGGCGCCAGCATGCGTCGGTCCTCTGGCCGGTAACGATCACCGTGCTTGCGTTCCTAGTCGTATATTTGCTGTCGAAGCTGATTCACCAGACCCCTTGGGATGTCATCGACAATCCTTCGCGCGTATTGCTTGCTGTGCTGACCTGCTGGGTGGTGGTTCGCGCGTCGCCGAATCCGTGGTGGCTGTGGCGCGGCATCACCGTGGCCCTGGTGCTGGCACTGCTCCTCGTGGCGTACCAGAAGTTCGTGCAAGGTGAGCCCCGTCCATCGGCCTGGATTCAGGCGATTGCCTTTGCCAACATGGTGGCGGCGTTGTCGCTGGTTGGCTTCGCACGGCCGGGGCAGACCCGTGCGGTGCATGCGCAGGCCTGGCTGAACGTGATCTGTGGTGCGGCCATCCTCATGCTCAATGGCACCCGGGGTGCAATGGTCGCGATGCTGGTAGCGCTAGTGCCGATGCTGATGATCCGTTACCGGCGCGTGGGTGTCAGGATGTTTCTGGCTGCACTTGGCGGCACGATCATTCTGGCGACTGGCGCCTATCTCATGCCCGGCAGCCCGATCGTCGGCCGGGTAGACCAAGCAATCAACGAAATTCACCAGTTCGGGCAAGGCAACTACGAGACCTCGGTGGGCGTGCGGCTCAAGATCTGGGAGATCGGCGCCGGGTACTTTACGGAGCATCCGTTGACTGGCGCCGGTGTGGGCCAGTTCGCGCGCATTCTGCATGCCACGCCATATTGCCACGAGCATCCCGAATCGACGGTTTGCATCCTCGAACACGCGCATAACGATATCGTCGAGGTAGCCGCGACGACCGGCGTCTTTGGGCTTGCCGCGTTCCTTGCGTTGTTCCTCGTGCCAGCGGCCCTGTTCTGGCGTGCCATGCAACAAAGCCGCCCCGGGCGCGCCGCGGAAGGCGTGAGCCTGGGTGGTGCCGGCCTGGGGGTTGTGTTGGCAACCCTGATCTGCGGCCTGACGCAAGTCACGATGGCCCACCAAGCCAACGTGGTGTTCTATGCAGGGCTTATCGGTCTGCTGCTGGGGATGGCAAGCCACCCGTCGCGCGGCGAGCACACCGTGGAAAACGGCGCAAAGCCAAACGGGGCAAAACCGCGCGCTGCATCGACAGTGGGCGCGGCTGCCTGAACTGGCTGGCAGGCGTCCCGTAGCGGCAATCAGCTGCGCGGGGTATTCGGCGCCACCACGTTTTCGCGGCGGCTCCCATTGCCACGCCCCCGTGCCGGCGCCGACACCGCCCCGACCCGTGCCTTCTCCGGCAGCTTGTACATCGAGCCCGGGGTCGAGGTCAGCAGCGTGTTGATCTGCACCACATCATCCTCGATCAGAGCGCCGGTAGCGGCCTTCAGGCGCAGCCCGTTCATGATGGTGTCGTAGCGCGCCTTGGCCAGGTCGCGGCGGGTGGAGAACAACTGCGCTTCGGCGTTCAGCACGTCGATGTTGATGCGCACGCCGACTTCGTAGCCGAGCTGGTTGGATTCCACGGCGCTTTGCGCGGAATGCTCGGCGGCTTCCAGGGCCTTGACCTGGGCGAGCCCGTTGGATACGCCCGAGTAGGTTTGGCGCGCGCTCTGGGCTGCGGTGCGGCGGGCAAACTCGAGGTCGCTGGCGGCCTTGTCGGCCAGCGCGGCGGTTTCACGCACGCGCGACTGGATCTGGCCACCGGTGTAGATCGGCACGCTCAGCTGCACGCCGATCTGGGCGCTGTTGTAGCGGCTGGAGACATTGACCTGCTGCGCGGCGTTGCCGGTGGCGTTGACGAAGCCGTACGACGCGACCAGGTCGACCGAGGGCAGGTGGCCGGAGCGTGCCTTGTTGTACTCGCGCTGGGCAGAGTCGAGGTTGTAGCGCGCCAGGCCCACCTGCGGGTTGGTGTTCTCGGCCTGGCTGGCCCAGGTGTTCACATCGGGCGGCTGCGGACCGGGCAGCGTGGCCGCGGTGCGCAATCCGAGCAGTTCGTCAACGGGCTTGCCGGTGATCTGCTGCAGGTTGGCGCGGCGGATTTCGAGGTCGCTCTGCGCCGCGATCTCGGTCGAGGTGGCGAGGTCATAGCGGGCCTGCGCGTCGTTGGCGTCGGTGATGGTGGCGGTGCCCACCTCGAAGTTGCGCTTGGCCTGTGCCAGTTGCTCGCCGATGGCTTTCTTCTGCGCGCCGGCCAGGTAGAGGTTGTCCTGCGCGGCCAGCACGTCGAAGTAGGCCTGCGAAGTGCGGGTAATCAGGTCGAGTTGCGCCTGGCTGAAGGTCACTTCGCCAGCCAGCGCGGCTAGTTCGCCCTGCTTGTAGGTTTCCCAGCGATCCCAGCGAAACAGCGGCTGTATCAGCTGCAGCGACCAGTTATTGTTGTTGATGAAGCGGTCCGACACCAAGGGCACGGTCTGGTCCACATTGGTGCGCGTGGCGTTTAGCGTGCCGCTGACCTGCGGCAGCAAGCCGGAGCGTCCCTGTGGCAGCTTCTCCTGGCTGGCCACCAACTGCGCGCGCGCGCTGGCGAACTGCGCGTCGTTGGCCTGTGCATCGCGGTAGACCTGGAGCAGGTCGGCGCCATGCGCGGCTGGCAGATGCAGTAGCGCAAGCAGGGAACCCGTCAGTGCCAGGCGCGTCTTGGGCACGCCCCGCGCAGGGAAAAGCGCAAACCTCATGACATCTCCAGTCTGCCGGGCACCGGGCGCGCGGCTAACGTTTCTAACGATCAGCGTTCAAGGGAGTTGGCGCCGCGGGAGGCCGGCGCCCAGGGGGTGATGCTTGCCGTGCAGTTGTTGTGCTGTTGCTGTGCTCAGTACTTCGGCATGGCCGGGTCGACCTGCTCGGCCCAGGCGTGCACGCCGCCGGTCAGGTTGTAGACCTTGGCAAAGCCTTGCCGCTCGAGGAAGCTTGCCACTTGCATGCTGCGCGCGCCGTGATGGCAGATGCAGACGATATCTGCGTCTTCGTCAAGCTCGCCGGCGCGTGCCGGGATCTGGCCCATCGGGATATGCGTGATGCCGGGCATGGCGCAGGTCTGCACCTCCCAGCCTTCGCGTACGTCGAGCAGCACCGGCTGCGGCCGGCTGGCATCCGCCAGCCATTGCACCAGTTCGGGTGCGTTGATTACCTGCATGTCTTGTTTCCCGCTCAGAAATGGAAGCGCGACGGCTGCTCGGCACCCATCAGCGGCGTGATGGCAGTCTCGAACAGGTTGACAGTCTTGTACTCGTTTTCGCTGACGCGCGTGATGATCTGCGCTTCCATGGCCGGCAGCGCGCCGACGAAGGCCGCGATGCGCCCGCCGACCTTGACTTGCGACAGGATGGACGGGGGCACCGAGGGCAACGCGCCGGAAATGCAGATCACGTCGTAGGGCGCGCTCGCGGCCCAGCCGGTGGCGGCATTGCCTTGGGCCACGTCGACATTGGTCACGCCGGCGTCGGCCAGGTTCTTGCGGGCCAGCTCGGCCAGTTCCGGCAAGATGTCCACGCTCAGCACGTGGCGCGCGCGGTGGGCGAGCAGGGCGGCCATGTAGCCGGAACCGGCGCCGATTTCCAGCACTTGTTCATGCTTGCGCACGGCCAGGTCCTGCAGGATGCGGGCTTCCACGCGCGGGGCCAGCATGTTCTGGCCGCCCGGCAGCGGGATTTCCATGTCGACGAAGGCCAGCGCGGCGTATGCCTGCGGCACGAACTGTTCCCGCTTGACCACTGCCAGCAGGTCCAGGATTTCCTGATCCAGCACATCCCAGGGGCGGATTTGCTGTTCGATCATATTGAATCGGGCTTTCTCGAGGTCCATCTTGCCATTCCTTCCAATGCCAACCGCTAATCAGTTCAGAGTTCCGGCCGCGCGGCGCGAGGGGCCGGGGAAATCCGTCAAACCTGATATTTTAACCCCGCGCCAAGACACTTGCCCAAGCGCGTCGCCCAAGTTGTGGCCTCCATGCCGCAGTCCGGCCATGGCTGAGGCATTCCGGGCTGGCTACAGGCCTGCCCGGGGCTTTTGGGGCGGGCTTGCCTCATTCCGCGCTTGCTGGCTTGTGCGCCGCCGTGCCGTCGGCTGCCGGCGCGGCGGCGGGAGCCGCCTGGGCTTGCTTGCCGCGCCACTTGCGGCCCAGCCATGCGCTGAAGTCGTCGAGGTACGTATAGATCACCGGAACCACCACCAGGGTCAGGATCGACGAGGTGATGATGCCGCCGATCACCGTCTGGCCCATCGGTGCGCGTTGCTCGGCGCCTTCGCCCAGGCTGAAGGCCAGCGGCACCATGCCGAATATCATGGCCAGCGTGGTCATCAGGATTGGCCGCAGCCGCACCCGCGCAGCGGCAACCAGCGCGGCCTCGCGCGACATCGGCGGCTGGCCGTCGGCGCCGCGCCGGGCCTGGTTGGCAAAATCCACCAGCAGGATGGCGTTCTTGGTCACCAGCCCCATCAGCATGATGAAGCCGATGATGGAGAACATGTTGAGCGTGGAGCGGAACAGCAGCAGCGCCGCGAACACGCCCACCAGCGTGAGCGGCAGCGAGGTCATGATGGCGATCGGCTGGAAGAAGCTGGCGAACTGCGAGGCCAGGATCATGTAGATGAAGATCACCGCCAGCGCGAGCGCCGATACCGCGAAGCCGAACGACTCGTTCATCGACTTGGTGGAGCCGCCGAAGCGGTACTTGTAGCCCGCCGGCCAGTTCATCCCATCCAGCGCCGCCTTGACCTCGCGCGCCACCTCGCCTTGCGAGCGCCCGGCGGTATTCGCGGTCAGCTCCACTTCGCGGGAGAGGTCGCGCCGGCTGATCTGGTTGGCGCCGGTGGTGGGCACCAGCTCGGCGATCTGGCGCAGGGGCACCATGCGCGGCGAGCCGTCGGCGTTGGTCTGGTTGCTGGCGATCATCAGCGCGCTGAGATCCGCCATGCCGGTGCGGGCGTCCTTGGGCAGGCGCACGCGCACGTCGTAGTTCTGGTCGTCGGGGGCGCGCCATGAGCTGATGGCGTCGCCGGCCAGCAGCGGGCGCAGCGCGTTGCCGATCTGCACGATGCCCACGCCCAGGTCGGACGCAAGCTCGCGGCGAATGCGCACTTCCACCGTCGGGCGGTCGTCCTTCATGCTGGAGTCGAGGTCGGTCAGGCCGCGCACGGCGGCCATGCGCCGGCTGGCTTCCAGCGACAGGCGCCGCAGCGTTTCCAGGTCGTCGCCCTGGATCGACACTTGCAGCGCCTTCTGCCCGCCAGCGCCATCCGGCATGCCGACCATGGTCAGCGTGATGCCGGCGATGCTGGCCATGCGCTCCCGGATCATCGGGTTAAGCTCTTTGGTGGTGAGTTTGCGCGCGCGGCGCTCGGTCAGGCGCACCGACACCAGCGCGTTGTTGCGCCCGGAGGTATTGCCGGAGTTGATGGTGGCGTAGGTGTAGGCCACCTCGGGGAAGGTCTTGAGCGCGGCTTCCACCTGCCTGACCTTGGCTTCGGTAACAGCCAGCGAGGTGCCCACCGGCGTGGTGAAGCCGACCTGGGTTTCGCCCAGGTCGGCGGCCGGTACGAATTCCGTGCCGATCAGCGGCACCAGCGCGAAGCTCCCCAAGAACGTCACCGCCGCGATGATGGCGGTAGCCAGCCGGTGCTTGAGCGCCCAACCCAGCATCGAGCCATAGCCGTGGCCGAGCGCATCCATGCGCGCCGAGAACCAGTCCAGCATGCGGCCCACGGTGCGGCCGTACAGGCTCTTCTTGTTGCCGGTGCCGTGCAGGTCGGGGTCGTGCCAGACCGAGGACAGCATTGGGTCCAGCGTGAACGAGACGAACATGGAGATCAGCACCGCTGCCACCACGGTCACGCCGAACTGGTGGAAGAAGCGGCCGATGATGCCGCCCATGAAGCCCACCGGCAGGAACACCGCCACGATGGAGAAGGTGGTGGCCAGCACCGCCAGCCCGATCTCGTTGGTGCCGTCGAGCGCTGCCGTGCGATGGTTCTTGCCCATCAGGTTGTGCCGCACGATGTTCTCGCGCACCACGATGGCATCGTCGATCAACAGGCCCACGCACAGCGACAGCGCCATCAGCGTGATCACGTTGAGCGTGAAGCCAAACATGTACATCACGCCGAACGTGCCGATCAGCGCGATTGGCAGGGTCAGCCCGGTGATGACCGTGCTGCGCCACGAGCCGAGGAAGAGGAAGACGATGGCGACCGTCAGGAAGGCGCCTTCGAGCAGCGTGGAGCGGACTTCCTTGACGCTGCTGCGGATGCCGCGCGCGGCGTCGTTGACCACGGTGAGCTGCACACCCGCAGGCACCAGCTTGCGCAACTCATCGGTCATCTTGATCAGGCCATCGACGGTGTCGACCGTGTTCTGGCCCTGTGCTTTCACCACCGCCAGGAACAGCGCGCGCTTGCCGTCCAGCATGGCCAGGCTCTCCTGCTCCTCCTCGCCGTCGCGCACGTCGGCGACCTGCTCCAGCGTAACCGGCTGGCCAGCCCGGCGCGCCACGATGATGTGGCGGAAGGCATCCGGCGTGATGACGCGCCCCTTGATCTGCACCACCGTCTCGGTGGAGGTGGAGCGCAGCTCGCCCGCGGGGAGTTCCTGGTTCTCGTTGCGGATGGCGTCCATCACCTGGTTCACGCCGATGCCGAGCGCCTCCAGCTGGGCGGGGCGGATACGGATCTCCACCTCGCGCTTGGTGCCGCCAACGAGGCTGATGGCGCCCACGCCGCGCACGGTCTCCAGCCGCTTGCGCACGATCTGGTCGGCGACGGTGGTCAGTTCGCGCTGCGTGCGCTCGGCCCCCGGCGCGTTCGACACGGACAGGTAGAACACCGGTGCGTCCGACGGGTCGTAGCGCAGCACGCGCGGGTCCTTGACCTCGTCGCGAAACTGCGGGCGGATCAGCGCGATCTTGTCGCGCACGTCCTGCGCGGCCTGCCCGACATCGACGGACAGGTCGAACTTGATCACCACCACCGAGGTGCCTTGGTAGGAGTGCGAGAAGATCTCGTCGATGCCCGAAATGGTGTTGACGATTTCCTCGATCTTGCGGGTGACGTCGGACTCCACCGATTCCGGCGCGGCGCCGGGGTACTCTGTCTGCACCACGACGATGGGGAAGGTGATGTCCGGGAACTGGTCAACCGGCAGGCGCTGGTAGGAGAACAGGCCGATCACGATGAAGGCCATCATCATCATGGTGGCCAGCACCGGGTTGTGGATGGACAGGCGGGTGAACCACATGGGCGGGGGCTCCTACGCCTTGACCAGCTTGACGCGGCTGCCCGCGCGCAGGGTGCCGAGGTTGTTGCGCACCACCTTGGCGCCGGTGGCCAGGCCGCTGGTGATTTCCACCAGCCCGCTCGCATCGTCGCGGATGCCCAGCTTGACCTGGCGTTCCGCCAGCACGTCATTCTCCACGCTGTAGACGAACGTGCGCTCGCCATCGTTGCGCACCGCTGTGACTGGCACCGCCACCACGCCGGCGTGGTGGCCGAGCACCAGCGCGCCCTGGGCGAACATGCCCGCGCGCAGGCGCGCCTCGGGGTTGTCCACCCGCACATAGACCATGATGCTGCGCGTGCCCTGGCTTACCGCCGGGTTGATGCGCACCAGCTTGCCCTCGAAGCGGCCGCTGCCTTCCACGTCGAGCTGCACGGCCTGGCCGATGGCAACGCGAGCCACATCCGCCATGGGGATCGGTGCCTCGAGTTCCAGCACACGCAGGTCGACCACGTCGATCAGGCGCGTGTCGGGCGAGACCTTCTCGCCCGGCTGCACCGCGCGCGCGGCCACCAGGCCATCCAGCGGCGATTTGACGATGGTGTCGGCGAGCGCCTTCTGCGCGACTTCAAGGCCGCCCTGGGCGGCATCGAGATTGGCGTGCGCCACATCCAGGTTGCTCTGGAAGTTGTCGAAGGCGGTCTTTGAGATGAAGCCCTTGGCCACCAGCTCGCGGTTGCGCTCGAAGGTCTGCTTCGAATTCTCATACTGGCCGCGCGCCGCCAGCATTTGCCCGCGCGCCTGCGTCACCTTGGCCTGGTACTCGGTTGCATCGATGCGCACGATGACCTGGCCGGCGCGCACGGCTTCGCCCTCGCGCACCAGCACTTGCTGTACCTCGCCGGCAACCTTGGCCTTGACCGAGGCCTGGTTCAGCGCCCGCAGCCCGCCTGACAGCGGCAGCGACACGCGCAAGTCTTGCGTGGTGGCCTCGACCAGGTCCGATGGCAGGAACTCCACCAGGTCTTGCACCGCGGCCGCCGGGGCCGCCGGGGCCGCGCTAGGCTTGCCATTGCTTGCCTTGCGCACGGCGGCAGCGGCGCTGAGCACGGCAACCACCGCGATGGTGGCGATCGCGGCGATCAGGATCTTCTTGCGTCGGGTCATGCGGTCTCCGGCGGCGGCGCCGGGATCTCCCGCGCGGCCTGCTGCCCCTGCGCTTGTGCCAGGGCTTCTTGTTGTATCTGTTCCCAGACGTAGGGGCCGACCTTGGGCGGCAGCGGCGTATCGCGCGCGGCGCCGGTGGTCAGGCCGAACAGCAGCATCTGGAGCAGGTTGTCGAGGAAGGCCTCGGGGTCGATTTCGATGCGCGACGACGCGCTGAACGCACGCTGCCACAGCATCAGGAACATCAGCGGCGCGCAGATCAGCGTTGTGGTCGGGTTGGCCGGCATGTCGCGCAACTCGCCACGCGCCACGCCGCGCTTGAGCACACGTGCGAACAACTCATCGCCCGGCAGCACCACTTCCTCGTGGTAGAACTGGGCAATGTCAGGAAAATGGCTGGATTCGGCCATGATCAGCTTGGTCAGGCCGGCCACCGGCGTGGCCCCCACCAGGCCCCACCAGCCGCGCAGCAATTCCCTTAGCAGCTCCGGCGTCGAGCCCTGGTAGTTCTCCACCAGGTCGATGCCCCTGGCCAGCGTCGGCACCAGGTTTTCGCGCACCACCGTCTTGAACAGCTCTTCCTTATTAGCGAAGTACAGATAGACGGTGCCCTTGGACACGCCCGCCGCGGCGGCGACATCTTCCAGCCGGGTGGCCGCATAGCCGCGATCGACGAAGAGATCGAGCGCGGCGGCCACCAGTTCCTGTGGGCGCGCTGCCTTGCGGCGAGCCCAGCGTTTGGTGTTGGCGGATTCCTGATTCTGGCTCTGGCCTGGCGGGTTTTTCACTGGGGCGCTGTGCACCTCTGCGGGAAGCACCCCGCGTGAGTTGCAAATAAATAACTCTTGGGTCAGTAATGTAGTGGAGGGGAATCCGGCGGTCAAGCGCGGGGAGGTCCATACGGCTTGGGGCACAATATGGTCTGCCGGGCGTCGTCCGCGCCTGAACCATTGCCATGTCCCCTCAGTCTGAACTCTCTTGCCGGCCCGATTGTGGCGCTTGTTGCACCGCGCCCTCCATCACCTCGCCGATTCCCGGCATGCCCCATGGCAAGCCGGCCGGCATACCCTGCGTGCAGTTGCTGCCCGATCGGCGCTGCGCGATTTTTGGCGAGCCCACGCGGCCGGCATTTTGCGCCGGGCTCAAGCCCTCTGCCGACATGTGCGGCGAAACCCGCGGACAAGCGCTGGCCTGGCTGACGCAGCTCGAGGCTGCCACCGCGCCTGGCCGCGCCGCCTGAACCCGCAAGGAACAAACAGATGGTCATGATCAATCGCCGGCGCTGGCTGGCAGCAAGCGCTGGCGCCGCGCTGGCCGCGGCATTCGTCGGCTGCAGCATGATGGGCAACGACTACACGTTCTCGCAGAGCCAGCTGCAATCGGCCCTGGAGCGCAAGTTCCCGTTCAACAAGCGCTATATGGAGCTGTTCGACATCCAGCTCGCCAACCCGCAGCTCACGCTCGATCCCAGCCGCAACCGGGTGAACGTGCAGTGCGACGCGACCGTGAGCAACCGCCTGTTCTCTGGCGAGCCGATGACCGGCCGCTTTGCGCTGGACAGCGGGCTGCGCTACGACCCGGCCAGCCGCGCGGTGGTGCTGCAGGACCCGCAGGTCCAGCAGTTCGAAGTCAGAGGCCTGCCGCCTCAACTCACGCGCCAGTTCAACGCGCTCGGCGGCATCCTTGCGGAGCAGTTGCTGCAAGGCTATCCGCTCTATACCTTCCGTCCCGACGAGTTGCGCCTCGCCGGCGCCAGTGTCGAACCCGGTACAATCACCGTTTTGCCCAACGGGATCAACGTCAAGATCAATCGGCCTTGATGACGCGCCGCGCCCAGTCATGCACCTTGCACAGCCACTGCGGTGTCATGGTCGTGGCGGATAGTTGTGATTCCTGGTGCCTGGTGCCTGGTGCCTGGCGCGTGGCTGATGGCATAGGGCTGACGGTTGCCCGTTTCCTCTTTGCTCGCCCGTCCTTGGCTTTTTCTTCGCTCTTTCATTGAGCATTCCACACATTCCAATCAGCATGGATATTGCCCTCGCCCTGAAAGCCGTGATCCTCGGCATCGTCGAAGGACTGACCGAGTTTCTGCCCATCTCCAGCACAGGCCACCTGATCCTCGCCGGGCAGCTGCTCGACTTCAATGATGAAAAGGGCAAGATCTTCGAGATCGTGATCCAGTTCGGCGCCATCCTGGCGGTTTGCTGGGAGTTCCGCCACCGCATCGTCACCGTGGTGGGCGGTCTGGCCACCGATGAAAAGGCCCGGCGTTTTGCCATCAACGTGATCGTGGCCACCGTGCCGGCGATCGTGCTGGCGCTGGTATTCGGCAAGTGGATCAAGGCTCACCTGTTTAACCCGATCACCGTGGCCACCGCATTCATCGTCGGCGGTGTGGTGATCCTGTGGGCCGAATGGCGGGAAAGCCATCGCGGCCAGGTATCGCACCCGCAGGGCAATGCGCTGCTGGAGGCCGCCAAGGCTGGCGCGCCGCGGATCGAGTCGGTCGACGACCTGAACTGGCGCGATGCGGTCAAGGTCGGGCTGGCGCAGTGTTTCGCGCTGATCCCGGGCACCTCGCGCTCCGGCGCCACCATCATCGGCGGCATGCTGTTCGGGCTGTCGCGCCAGGTAGCCACCGAGTTCTCCTTCTTCCTGGCGATCCCGGTGATCTTCGGTGCCACCGTCTACGAGCTGTACAAGTCGCGCGCGCTGCTGTCCGCCGACGACCTGGGCATCTTCGGCATCGGCTTCGTCTTCGCCTTCCTGTCCGCCTTCTTGTGTGTGCGCTGGCTGCTGCGTTTTGTCGCCACCCATGACTTCAAGCCGTTTGCCTGGTACCGGATCATTTTCGGCATCGTTGTGTTGGCGACTGCGTACTCGGGGCTGATCGCCTGGCATGCCTGAAGGCGATCGCGGTAGCTAATACCGGTGACAACTGTCGCACCATGAAAAAAGCGTGGCCTTGAGCCACGCTTTTTTCATGGTGCCGGCTCGCGGCGCGGCCTTCGCCTTCAAGCCCGCTTGCGGAACACCACGTCCCACACGCCATGGCCCAGCCTCACGCCGCGGCGCTCGAACTTGGTCACCGGGCGATAGTCGGGCCGCGGCGCAAAGCCGCCGGCGGCGTCCGAGGTGTTGGTCAGGGTGGGTTCACCCGACAGCACTTCCACCATCTGGTGGGCATACTCTTCCCAGTCGGTCGCGCAGTGCAGGTAGCCGCCCGGCTTCAGGCGGTTGGCCAACAGCTTGACCAGCGGCGGCTGCACCAGGCGCCGCTTGTTGTGGCGCTTCTTGTGCCACGGGTCGGGGAAGAAGATATGCACGCCGTCCAGGCAGGATTCCGTCAGCATGTGCGCGATGACCTCCACGGCGTCATGCGGCATGATCCGCACATTACCGATCTCGCGCTCGCCCAGCAGCTTGAGCAGGGCGCCCACGCCGGGTTCATGCACCTCACAGCCCAGGAAATTGTCCTGCGGGCGCAGTTGCGCGATATGCGCGGTGGTCTCGCCCATGCCGAACCCGATCTCGAGGATGGCTGGCGCGGCGCGGCCGAACGTGGCCTCCCAGTCGAGCGGCTGCGGTGCGTAGGGCAGGATGAAGCGCGGCCCCAGGTCATCGATGGCACGCTGCTGGCCGGTGGAGGTTCGCCCCGCGCGGCGCACGAAGGAACGGATGCGGCGCGGATGCGCCACGTCGCTGCCGTCGGCAGCCTTGGCGGGCGCGTTGTCAGCGTCGTCGGCTGGCGTCGGGTCGGAGCTGGGGTCTTGGGGGAGCATGGCAACAAAAAAGCCGCCGGGCGATCCTGATCGGGCATGCGACCAGTGGCGAAGGCGGCTCGTCTCAATCTGATGTGGAGCGGGCGATGGGAATCGAACCCACGTCTTTAGCTTGGGAAGCTAAGGTAATGGCCATTATACGACGCCCGCTAAGCGTTATACGGCGCGGATTGTAGCATGATTTCCGAGGTTGTTTCAGTTCCGCAATCCGAGGCTTGTTCCGCAATTCACCTCGTTGGGGCAACGCGCTTACCACGCCGCAGGTAGTGCCGCTTCGTCGTGCGCACGTCTGCGTGGCCCAGCAGATCGGCCGCCGCGGCGTCGCCTTTCTCGTCTGAAGTGTCGTCTGCTGCCTTCGCCCGCAGGTCATACATCCAGAAGTTCGCCAGCCGGTCGGCCTGATCCGGGTGTGCCTTTGCTGCCTCTTTCTTGGCGGCTGTGAAGCGCGTGCGCAGCGTCGGCTGGCTGAGCTTGAGGCCACGCTCGTTGACCAGCAGGTATATCGCGCTCACGTCGAGCCCGGCTTTGCGCACCTTGATCCGGTCTAGCAGTTCCTTGAGCTCGCCGGTGATCGCGATGCGTAATGGCGCCTTGGTCTTTGACTGCTTGATGACCAAGTGCCCGGCATGGATGTTTTGCTCGGCCAGCTTGAGCACATCGCCTGGACGCTGGCCCGTCAGATACATCAGATCCATCGCATCCTGCAGCGGGGCGGATGCATGGGTGTAGACCAGGCGGTATAGCTCGTCGTCCACGTACACGTCGCGCTTGTCTAGGGAGTGGCCCTCGATGCCATCGGCGGGGTTGGCCAGGGAGGTGTACCCCCAGGCACGCGCCTTGTTCCAAATGTGCGAGAACAGCCGCTTACACCGATTGGCGGTGGTGGGCTTGTCCTTGTGCTTCTTTAGAAACATGTGCAGGTTCGTCGGCTGGATGGCTTCAAGCGGCGCCGGCGGATCGCTGAAGAAAGCGAGCAGGTGTTTGATGTCGGACATCTGCACCGACTGCGTGCTCTTGGCTTTGGTCGGGATCTCTTCGACCTGGTAGCGCTTGGCCACCTCCGAGAACAAGATCTGCGCGGAGACATTGGGCGCGTTGATCTGCAGTTCGGCATACTTCTTGATGGCCAGGATGAAATCCGAGCCGAGCGGGATCTCTTTGCGCGGACGGCCGCCCTGATCGAAGTAGTAATAGATCTTCCCGCTGGGGCGCTTGCGAGCGCGCATGTTCTGCGGGAGGTTCAGGTTCTTGAATGGTCTGCGCCCCATGGCCGCCTCACGTAGGGATAACGCGCGGCATCCATCCGCGCTTCTCGGGTTCCGCCTTCACGGCCTTGTGACCTTCGACCGCGGCGCGCACAACCACGGCGCGCCCGGCCGCATTGACATAGAAGGGTACGCCCATTCGCTTGAGCTGGTCGATTTGCTTCTGCTTCCACTGGAAGCCGGTCAGGGCGGTGAGTTCCTCATCAGTCAGAAACATCGTCGAAGTCCTCCATAGCCTGGCGATGCGCTAGCCCGGCATCGCACTTGTGCAAAAGGCCGTTCGGGCTGGCGAGTCGCCAACCCTCGCCAGTGTCCTCCCAGTGCAGCCCGCCTTTGCCGCAGTTCCTGCACTCGGCAACGCGGGGGCCGCGAGAACGGAAGTGCCACGCATCCGGCATCGAGTCCATCATCCGGTCGTAGCAGTCGTCTGCGATGTCACCCACGTTCGTTCTCCCTAAGCAGTAGTTCCAGACGCGCCAGCGCGTTCCACGCTTCGTGCGCGGCGTGTAGGTGGCCATAGTCAGAGTCCACCGGCCCTTCGATAGCGGCCTTGCAGATGTGGCGCGCCTCGGCATCGCCGTATCGGTCGACCCCTTGGGGCACCTGCTCCCAGCCATTCCACGCATACTTGGCTGCGCCTGAGGCGCTGACCTGGGCCACTGCCATGCAGGCCCGGGGGAAATACTCCAGCAGGCCGCGCCGCACAGGCGCCTTGCCGGCGTCCAACTTTGCGCCGGGCTCGTGGGGGTTACGCCCCGTAGGGTCACGCTCGCTCATTGATGGTCCCCGTTGAAATAGTCCTGGTAGTACACCTTACCCGCCGGGTTCGGCATGAAGCCCCAGCGCTGTTGGTACTTGCCGGTGATGAACAGCGTCCAGGCCGTTTGGCCCTCCGGCACCTCCAGGCGGTGCCACGACTTGGCGCGCCGGAACAGGATCGAACCCGGGCCGTGCCACTTGCGCGCCTCGCCTTGGTACAAGCCGGAGGCGTCATAGACCGGCGTCACCTCGGTGTAGCCGCCGCGCAGGATGACCGTGACGTACGGCCACGGGTGGTCGTGAAAGGCGCGGTCGTCGTCCGAGCGCAGGATATGGTGGATGCGGGCCGCCGGCGCGAACCGGTTGTAGGGAATGAGCCAATAGCGCTCCATGTACCCCTTCAGGTGGAAGTACGGCGTGCGCATCGCGCGGCGGATCAGCGCATCGACCAGTTTGGGCAGAAGCTTCATGCGTACCCCTTTCTTTTCATGGCTTCGAGGAGCAGGTCCTGCACCTCGCGCTTGGTTTCAATCCGCGCCATCACCAGTTCGTCGATGGTGTCGCGGGCAATCAGGTAGTGGATAAACACCGGCCGGTCGTGGCCGGCCTGCATCTGGCGCGTGGGCCCGACGCGCTCAATGATCTGCAGGTGCTCCTCCAGATTCCAGTTCAGGCTGAAGAACACCAGGATGTTGCCGCCGTCCTGCAGGGAGAGACCGTGGCCGGCGCTGGCCGGGTGGGCGAACAGCACCGGGATCTGGCCCGCGTTCCAGTCGCGGATGGTCTGCGGATCCTTGTCCAGGTGGCGGCCCTTGGGGAAGGCCTTGCGCAGGCGCGCCAGGTCGGAGCGGAAGTGGTAAGCCACTAGCACGGGCATGCCGGCCGCTTCCTCGATGACCGACTCCAGCGCCTGCAGCTTGCCGTCGTGCACCTCGACCCACTTCTCGGCGTCCTCGCCCACGTAGGCCGCGCCGTTCGCCAGCTGCAGGCACTTCATGGTCTTGGCCGCGGCGTTGAAGGCCTCGACCTCGTGGCCGTCGATCTGCATGAACATGCGCCGTTCCATGTCCTGGTACAGCGCTCGGGCCTTGGTGGGCAAGTCCACGCAGATCCGGTTCTTGATCGGCTCGCGCAGGTCGAACCAGTCGCGCGCGTCCAGCGACATGCACAGGTCGTGCATGCGGCCTTCGATCTCGGCCTGGGCGTGCGGCAACGGCTCGGTGCCGAACCCCTGGTGCTTGGGCTTGAACCAGCGCTGGGTGAAGGCGTCGAACGTCCGGCCGAGCCGGGCGCCCTGGTCGAGGAACCAGGCTTGCCCCCACAGATCCTGCAGGCCGTTGGGGGAGGGCGTGCCGGTCAGCTCGATGAAGCGGGTTGCGTGTGAGAAGGCGACCCGTGCCAGCACGCGGGAGCGTTGTGCGCCGGCGCCGCGTACGAACTCCTTGCCGCCCTTGCTCACCTGCTTGCTGCCGCGCCAGCCCTTGAGCTTCGTGGACTCGTCGCTGACTACGCGCCGGAAGGGCCACGGCATGCGCTGCTGCTTGAGCGTTTCCTCAAGCCAGGGCAGGTTCTCGTAGTTGATGGTGAAGATGCTGGCCGACGGCATGAAGGCGCGGGCCAGCGCGCGGGTGCGCGCCTTGGCGTCACCGATGATGGGGACCACCTCAACGTTGCGCAGGTGCCCCCACTTGCGCGCCTCGTCCGGCCAGGTGGATTGGGCCACCCGCAGCGGCGCACAGACCAGCGTGGGGCCGGGCTCGACCAGCTCGATGATATCCAGCGCGTTCATCGTCTCGACGGTCTTACCCATCCCCATGCCAGCCCACACCCCGCAGCGCGGCGTCTCCAGAATATGGTTCTGGATCAGCTTGCCGTACGGGCGGGAGGTGAAATTGCGGAGGGTCACGCGCGCGGCTCCTGCATTGCGGCGTCGATGGCCGCATCCATGGCTTCGCCATTTACACTGCGGACTATCCAATTCGCCACCGGGTCTTGCAGCGCAAACCTGAAGTGGATTCCCTGATGAACTAGCGGAGTCTTTGGGCCAATAGGCTGGAGGCGTAGCCACCGATACCGTTCCGCATCGCGCGCCAACGCCTCCAGCAACAGAGCGAACGGTCCCTTTCCTACCTTCTCGCCGCATTCCTGGCAGTAGCCTTCGAGGATCTCGCCGGGCTCGTCACAGCGGCACCGCGCGATGCTGGAAAGCGAGCATTTCGCCGTCCCCACTTGCTCATCCGTCAGCGCAGGGGCGCTCGGTTGCGGGGCGGCGAGTTCGCGAAGCTCATCAGCCAATTCCGTCAGCGACGTGTAGTGGTCCATCTTCACTTGGCTATCGAAGCAGAGGGTTCCCGCGACGCCGTATCCGAATCGGTTCGCATATTCCTCCGCCTTGCGCTCGATGTGCGCCACTGCATCCGTCAGCGCGGCAGGCGATGCGCTCTTAGCGCGAGCGATGACCCGTTGCAGGTTGGCAAGCGTGCTGCTTGGCTCGCCACTATCCTTGACAACGTTCAGACGATAGACGCACTCGACGTGTTCCAGCGAAGCCAGCATGTCCTCAAACACACTGCAGCCCGGGTCAGGTAGGGTGGTTGCAGGCGATGCGTTCGGTTGCGGGGCGGCGCCGGCCGGAGGCGCGGCGCTCTCCAGTGCAGCACGTTCGGTTTGGCACACGCGGCACATCGCAGGACCGCCGCAGCGAGCCTTTGCGCCATCAGCGCGAGGCGTTACGTGGCCGTGTTTCTGTTCTTCGCGCATCACTTGCTCCCCTGCAGCGCGATGGCTGCGTCGACGATGGCATCCTGCGCCTGCGCGGCGCTGATGCCCAAGTTGTAGTTGGCTGCCAGAAACTGGGCCAGCGCAGGCAGATAGCCGCCACCGGCCATCCACTGGACGGCATAGGCCTCCGCCTCCCAGCGTAGGCGCCAGCGCTTCGACAGGTAGTAGACCGCGCCCATCAAGAACGCGGTGCGGTACACCTGCTTGCTGTGGGTGATCTCGTGCTCGATCAGCGCTGCACTGGTGCCCGGCCGCACCAACACCACCGGGCCGAGGTTGAAACCCTGGAAGCGGGCCGGGATCAGCCGGTTGGTCTCGACGACCAGCACCGGCAGCGCGCGGTAGACGAAGTGGCATTTCACGATGGGTCCTCCGTCTCCATGCGACGGAGCCAGTTCGCGTGCGCCACCAGCGCGCCAACGATGATGGCGGCCATGCTCAGTACGAACCACAGGACGAGGGCGATGTCGGCGGTGGTCATTGCCGTGCACCGTCGACGAAGGCCTCGACGGCCTCGATGCTGTCGATGACCAAGACCGGGAAGCCGAGCGCCCACAAGCGGGTGTGCTCGCGCGCCTGGGCTTCGGTGGGCTTCTGGCCCGTGGCCTTGCACTCCACGAAGGTGGAGCGGCCGCCCGGCAGCAGCACCAGGCGGTCGGGCACGCTGCGCCGCTGGGGCGACGTGAATTTGTAAGCCTCACCGCCCACCTCTTTGACGCGCTTTACGAGGTGGGCCTCGATCTTGGACTCCAGCATGGATAGCTCCTATTTGCTGCGGCGGATTACGCGCTGCTGCGCGCGGACGGCGGCCAGTGAGTTGTGCATGGCTGCGATGTCTTCGTCGAGCTGCTCAACGGTGGTGTCGATTGACTCGACCAGTTGGAGAGCCTGCGCTGCCCGGTCGGGGGAGCCGGGTGGCAGGGCCTGAATGTGAGCAGCCTTTGCTGCGATCTCGCGCAAGTCGCCTGCTCGGTTGATTGCATCCCCCAGTTTCAAAATGACTTCGGTCGACAACCCCTCAATGCACATTTCCTTTTTTCCTTCTTGTTGGTGTCGCTAGACTTTAGCAAATGCTGAAAACAGCAGTCAAGTTCAATTAGCAAATTTGACTGTTCCAGACCCCGTTCAATCATGGCGCTGAGCTTCGATGCCAAAGCAAATTTGGCTCATACTGAATGCATAGATGGCTGTATAGCTCAGTTTCATGTCATATCGTGTGGTTCGGTATGGTATGAAACTGTGTGGTATCGCGGTCCCACCCTAAAGAGGGGATAAACATTAAAGACATTAGCAATTTGGTATGCCATGGATTTAGCAAAATGCTGTGCGCTTCGCACGTGCAGATATGTTTGTATCGATATATCTAGATATATTTGTATCGGCAGGGCTCACTCCTTGCGGTAGCGGTAGGCCTCGAAGCCTGCGGCGGCCAGCGGCAAGCCCGCGGCCCACGGCGGGTTGGCGGACATGAGCGCGGCCAGGTGGTCGGAATTGAACTCCGGCGAGTCGGGCGCCTCGGTGATGATTTCGTCGTGCACGGTCAGCACGATCTGGTAGCCGGCCGCCTCCACGTGCGGCATGCTGGAGGCCAGCACGTCGCGCGCGGCGGCCTGGGTCACGTTCTCGATCAGCTTGCCGCCGTAGGACTTGATCCGGCTCCACTGGCGGCTGTACTGGTTGACGCCCATGTACGTGAAATCCCCCTTGTCGCTGACCTGTGGCGATGGGTAGCAGAGGAACCGGCCAGACGGCAGCTGCACGCGCAGCCAGGCGCCGTCCCGGCGCAGCTTGAGCCGGCGGCAGGTGATGGTGGTACCGGGCGCCTGGGTGGCGCGCTTGGCCGCCGCGTCGGTCTCGTCCCAAGACGCTTCCGTCTCAGGATGACCGCCGCGCCAGCCGCGCTTGAACGACTCGCAGACCAGCCAAGCGCGCTCCGACAGGCCGAAGGTGCTGCGGCGCTTCTTCAGCGTCCACTGGTACATGCCGCGCGCCTCGTCGAGGATGTCGGGCGGGATCGAGTCGATAGCCTGCTCGGCCATGTCTTCCAGGTCGAGGTTGTAGGCCGCGGCGAAAGTCAGGAACGCGCCCACGCCACCCTGGTAGCCCAGCGCCAGTTCCTGCACCTTGCCCACCTGGCGCTGGTTCTTGTCCACGTCCTCGGGCCGGATGCCGAAGGATTTGGCATAGGCCAGCTTGTACAGGTCGTGCCCCTTGCGGATGGGCTCGCCCTTGGTGTCGGTGCCGATCACCGTGTCGTAGTCGCGGAACGCCTGCAGCTTCCATTCCTCGCCAGCCAGCCAGGCCAGCATGCGGCCCTCGATGTTGGACAAGTCGGCCACCACCAGCTTCTTGCCGCGTGGCGCCACGATGCAGCCCCGGATTGCCGCGCTGGTTAGTTCCATCACGTTGTCCGCGATCAGATCAGCCACGCCGAGCTTGAGCGCATCGATGCCCCTGTCGATGGCCTCCTGCAGCGCGTCGTCGCGCAGCGAGCCGATGGCGGGGCGGGGCAGGTTCTGCGGCTGGAACAGCCGGCCAGCCCAGCGGCCCGTGCGAGAGGCCCCGCAGAACTGCAGCGTGCCGCGCAGGCGCCCGTCGCTGTTCGTGCCGCGCAGCAGGGTCTTGTACTTGCTGGTGCTGGTGGTGCAGGCCTGCAGCCGGATAGCCAGCAGTTCGCGCAGCGCCCACGGCAGGTTGGGATCGTCGACGCGCCGCTCGAGCGTGGCCTTCTGCATGTCGGGTAGGTCGACGCCGTATTCGGCCAGCAGGTAGCCCAGCAGCTTGTCCCGCTTCGTGGCCGATGCCACCCAACCGTCGGTAAGCTCCAGCGTCCGGCCGGCCAGCGCCTTCTGCGCGCGCTCGACCGCCGCCACGGCTGCCTCTGCCAGGTCGGTATCGACGGCCACGCCGCGCATGTTGATGGTTTGGTCGAGGAACCAGAGCGCCATCTCGGTACCCTGGTAGTTCCACTTGGGCATCTTCTTGTGGATCGCGCGCATGGCCAGGATGTCGGCACCCGCGTATGCCTTGAACTCCGCCCATTCGGTCGGGTGCGTGTGGCGCGTGGCGCGGCCGCGCTTCAGGTTCTTGGCCGGCGGCTTGCAGAACAGTTGCACGAGCTGCTTGCCGCTCTTGAGCTTGCGCTCGTCCTGGTCGATAGTGAGCACATCGCACAGCTTGTCCAGCGAGCCGGGCAGGGAGTGGGCGAGCGCCTGCACGAGCGTGTCACGGCGGCGGTGCAGCGGTGGCAGGAATGCCGGCATGGCGTAGCTGAGCACCACGAAATCGAACATGCCGCCGTTCTGAAACCACACCTCGCGGTCGGCATCGGCCAGGCCGGCAACGAGATCCGCCGGCGGCGTGGGGTCTTCGGTCAGATCCCACACGGTGACCGGACCGTCGTCAAAGGCATACGACCAGATCATGACCTCGCAGGCCTCCGCATAGGCGTGGGTGCCGTGCTTCAGCGGCTTTTCGCAGTAGGTCTCAAGGTCACACCAGAGCTGGGGGGTGGTCACAGGGGCAACTCCAGTTGTTCGAAGGGCATGCCGGGCCAGCTGCGGTTCGCCTTGCGCAGGTTGTCGAGCAGCGGTACCACGCGCATGTTCCAGTGCACGTGCAGGCCGCAGACAAGCGGATGAACCAGCGGCACGATGTGGTCGACGCTGTGGGGTACGCCGGTGGTGATGGTCATGAGGCGCGCCGCGCGGTAGAAGACGGCGATGCCGGTCTTGTCCGCCCAGGCTGGCGTGGCCGCGCGCTCGTTGCGCCGGCGCACGCGGCCGCACAGGGTCGTCGTGGCCAGCTTCGGCGCGCGGCGTTTGGTTATCTGGAAAAGCGGGCCGACGTGGTGGCCGCCGGCCAGCGGGAGCAGCTTCGTCATCGTCAGTCCCGGCAGGTCGGGGATTTGCGAAAGCCGCCGCCAACGATCTCGGCGCCATCACCTACGGCCGCTGTGACCTGGCGCTGTGCCTTCCACCATTCCAACTGGCGCAACACCTTGGGCTTGCACGCCGCGTCGGTGAACTTCTTGCGCAGCAGTTCGAACGGGCACTGGCCGCTGACTACCGCCCATAGCTCCAGCCAAGACAGGCCGCCGCGCTCCGCGAGGCGATGGACAGATTGCCCGTGGTTGTGCACCGCCTGCGACTGGTGCTGGATCACCCAAGCGAACGGAATGCGCGCGGTCGTGTCGTGCGGCACGATGGGGAAAAACTGAGGGTTGTGGGGGTCGGTCATGCTGCCTTCCTGAACGGGGTGAAGTGCCGGCCTTCCGCGACGCACTGCCGGACGTTGGATTTCTGCGTGCCACCCATGAGGTGGTCGGGGTTCACGCAGACCGGGTTGTTGCAGAGGTGTTTGGCTACCGAGCGCGCCGTCAGGCGGCGGTTCTTGAACGCCATGAGCGAAATGCGGTGGGCAAGGGCGCTGCGCACCTGGCCCTTGCGCGGCCCGCGCTGCCAGCGCAGATTGATCTTTCCGTAGCCCGAGGCGTTGAAGGCGCCGATCCACAGCCAGCAGGGCGTGCCGTCGTAGTAGGAATCCACCGCCATTACCGTGTTGGCGACAATGCGGTGGCACAGGTCGGGGTATTTGAATGGCATGGGGGTCCAGGTGAGAAAGGCCTTTGCCGGGATTTCCGCGTGATCTAGTTGCCAACGCCCCGCGGTTTGCGCATGCACATCGGTGTGAGAATCAGAACGGGCACCGAGGGTTAGCGATCCCGGCCGTCTTGCCGCGCGGCCATTCGCGGAGGGAGGAAGGGCGTTCCCGCGTTTTGGAGTGGGCTGCATCGGTCCATCAGGTTTTTCGCATCTGTTGGGGCAGCCCACTGCGTAACGCCCGGCAAGGTGGCCGGCGCCCGCTGAGAGTTATTTGCGCATGGTGTTCTCCCTCTCGTTCGCCCGGTCCTTCGGCGCGCCGGGTTCGGCCTGGTCTTTGGTGTGGGCTATCGGACTTGAACCGATGCCCTGGGACGTACCAAGAAGGGGTACTGCAGCCCTTCAGGATTCCCCGCTCTACCGACTGAGCTAAGCCCACTCCAAAAACGCCCGGCCCGAAGGCCGAGCAAAACGGGGTAGTGCGGGGTTAGGCGAAGGCGTCTTCGGCCTCCGCGCCGACGCCCAGGTCTTCGAACTCGCTGCCATCGGTCTTGCTGGCGCCACCGAAGCTGTCACCGTCACGGAAGAACTGAATGCCGATCAGGCCGCAGCGAATGCCGGCGTATTGGCCGTCCTGCGCGTAGATGTCGACGCTGGCGTTGACGTAGCTGCCGGCGTAGGGCTTGCCGCTGGACTCGCCCAGGGGGGCCTTGTTGGTATCGATCACCAACACCGGGCCATCGGTCTGCTTGCGGTGCGACGACAGGTAGAACATGCCCTGGAAGCCGTCGTATTCCTTCAGGTTGCCGTCGAGGTAGCAGAACTTGTTGCTGTTGCCACGGAAGCTCTGGAGCAGGCTGGCGGCCTTCTTGCCGAACTTGTCGGCGGCCACCTTGGTGATGGCGGCCTCGATCAGCTTCTCGTTGTTGCTGCCCGGCTCGATCAGCAGGGTGGCGCTATAGCGGAAGGGGCCGGCGCCGTCGAACTGCTTGGCAGTCCACAGGTCGGGGAAGGCAAGGCGCACGTCTTTGAGCAGGACTTTCATTGCTGTGACTCCGGTTGGAAGTACTCTGGAAATTGCGTTTTCACGCGCTTGATCGCGGCATCGATCGCCTTTTCACGGGCGAACGGGTCATTGGGGTGAGACCGCGCGGCGGCCGCAAGCGCCGCGCTGGCCTCGGGTGGGAGTGCCGACAGCGCGATGGTCTTGCGCTGCGGCGGCTGGCTGAGCTGGTTCATCGCTTGGGCTTCGCGAGTTCGGCGCCGAGCAGCGCGCCCAAGATCGCGGGGGTGCAGACCATTCCGAGAATGGCGAACGGCATCCACCAGACATGGCCATCGGTCTTGGTGGCGGCGAGAGCCAGGGCGAACCAGAACGTGCAGTAGGCGCCGAGGGCCGCGCCGAGGAGCAGGCGGGTCATGCGAACTCCTCGCCGGCCGGAGCCGTGGTTGCTGCGGTGGTCTCGTCGGAAAAGTCGTCCGCCGGCGGCGTGATGACGATCGCGTCGCGCGGGTCGCTGGCCGGGGCCACCGATTTGCCACCTTCGGACTGGCCGATCAGGGGTTTCAACTTCGTCCACTGGCGCGGGCCCAGCGTGCCGGCCTTGGCGAGCTTCTCGGCGGCCGTGGGCGTGATCAGCTTGAACTGATACATCTCCTCGACTTTGAGGCGCATGGCCTTGAGCGCCGTCTCCGCCTCGTGCTCGCTGGTCCAGCTGCGCGCGCCCTTGCGGCCCTGCACCAGCTTGTAGCCCGGCACTTCACGGCCAGCGAGCAGCTCGACCTCGACGGCGCCGCGCACGGCCTTGCACCACGACTCGATCAGGTCGATAGCCCGCATGGCCTTGCTCAGCGCGTCAGCGGTTTTCGGCGTGTATGCCTTGAGCGACATGGCCTTCTGTTCGTCCGACTGGGAAAACGTGGCGATGGTGTCGAAATCGCCGCCCACCTCGTCCTGCACCCGGCGCGCCAGACCCGGGCACGTGGCCTTGGCCTTGCAGAACTTGCACTGCTTGTCGCCCGGCACCAGGTCGCTTTCCACGAGCGCGGTGGTGCTGTCCACGTAGGCATATGCGCGCTCGGCGGCCTGGCGCAGCTCCTCGCCGGTGGCAAGCAGTTCCTCGACGGAACAATCCCATTCGTCCAGGTGGTTCAGACGCGGCTGGCTGATGGTCATCCGCACGCGCTTGAAGTCGCCCAGGGACTCAAAAGCACGCAGGGCGCCCAGCGCGTAGAGCGCCATCTGCTTGTTGGGCTTGCGCGGGCTGTTCGGGTCGGACGGGTCCACCGGGTAGCTGGCATACACCTGCACGCCGCGGCCGCCTTTCAGGTCAGCGATGTGCAGTTCGTCGTCGTCGCGGATGATGACCGCATCCGACGTGCCGAAGCACTCGGGCACCACGTGGCTGATGTCCAGGCGCTGCTCGACCAGCAGCTGCGCGCCGGCGGATGCCTCGCGGATATAGTCGACGTAGGTCTGCGCCGTCTCGCACATCTCGCGATCGCACTCAACCGTGCGGCAGTCGCCCACGTCGATGCGGCGGCCGAGGTAGGCGAGGGCGTCCGTCTTCTCGGTCAGGCACATGGCGGCGACCGCGTGACATGCGGTGCCCCAGTCGCTGTGCTCGTTGCTGTTGTCGGGCTTATCCGCTTCGAGCACCACCGAGCCGAAGCAGACCGACCAGCGATCAGCCCCGGAGGGCGAGAGGCGGGCGTGGGAGGATTCGCTCACGATTGCACCTCGGCGATGGCTTCGGGTTGGCGGGTGCCTTCCTGCTCGGCCTGGCGGGCGAGCCACTCGGCGTGCGACTGCTTGCGCTTCGCCGACTCGGCAGCGAACAGTTCCAGCGCCTTCTCGTGCTTGTCCAGTGGAAGTGACAAGAACAGTTCCTTGGCGCAGCCAAGGATCGGACCATCAAAGGTTGCGGTCATGGTGTCGGTGTTCACCTTGACCCATGCCCAGTTGTCTTTGCGCTTAGCCACGGCCAGACCTCCGATGCTTCGCCCGGTTGCGAGCCTTGACGCTGGCACGCTGGCACGCTTGTCCTGGGCTACCGTGTTGCGGGATGCCGTGCGGCGGCCTTTGCCCTTGCCGCGCGACTCGTAGGGGCCAATCTGGCCCAGTGCCAGCTGTTGGGCGGAACCCTGCAGAGTCATGGCCGCCGCGATGGCGGCGAACATGGCCTGGGCCCGCGCGAAGGGAGTGCCCCTCATGCCAGCGACTCCTCGGGGCTGACTTCCTTGGCGATCACCTTGTCGATGAAGGCGATGAACTCAGGCCACTGGTCCTGCTTCAGTTCGGTGGCCTTGGCCACGCCGAAGCGCGCGAGCGTGGCGCGAGTGTTGTCGGGGCCTTGATCGGCAGCCAGGCGCAGCACGCGGGCCTTGATGTCCTTGTCATAGTCCAGCGCGGGCGCGTCGTGCTTCTGCTCGCCGGAAGAGCTCGTGGCTGTCGACGCAGACTGTTGCGACGACTGCTGAGTCGAAGCCGAGCCGGAGTCCTTCGCGTTTCCCGCTTCACCAGCGGGCGAGCCGGTGGAGGGCTCGGCGTTCTGCTTGCCGGCGGCGCTTCCGGTCGCGGGGCCGGTCCCGTTTTCCTTTTTTCCGGCCGCCTTTGCGATCACCGCATTGGCGGCTGCCGGCGCGTCGATGCCGGCCAGGTACTGCGCCGCGGCGAGCGCGTCTTCCAGGCTGGCAGCCTGCGCGTCGAAGGTAGCTTCTTGGCCGTCGGCGAAAACGCGGCGGACGTGGACGGCTACCTGCTTGATGCTGGGAACTGCGGACATGGGTGGTTCTCCTGTCAATGGGTCGCCCGCCACGCGGGCAGGTGGTTAGGCTTCGTCGGTGATCTGGTTCAGGGCGCGGTCGAGCGAGGTCGGGACCTTGAGGCCCAGCTCGAAAAGCGATTCGCGGATCTTGCGAACCTGCGCGATGCGCGCGGCGCGCTGGCCCACTTGGTTGGCGTGGGCGAAAGCGGCGTCGCGCTGTTCCTTGGTGATGGCGCCGATGCGGCACAGGGCCTCGACGGCGAAGACGTAGCGCACGGGTTGCGTCGCGGTGACGTCCTGATTGAAGTGCACGAAGTTGGAGACGATCTCACCGGTGGCGGTGAGCGCGATGACGTGGCCGTCGGTGTAGCGCACAACCTTGCGGGCGGCGCGCGGCCGGGTCGGCATCGTGCGGATGTTCACTGCGGTGCCGTCCGGGAGGCGGACGCGCCAGGTGTGGATGGTTGCCATGGTCGGCTCCTCGCTCAGGGGGTGACGGGGCTAACGACGGCGCGGAAACCGGTCGGGCCGCTGACGTGTGCCGGCTTAAGGCCGCGATGCCAGACGCAGGTCTGGAGATATTTCTTGCCCGCGTTGGCGTAGAGCCGGGCAGCGTTCTCGATCCGCTGCAGTTGGTCCGGAAAGAACTGGGCAACCTCGTCGTGGCGCTGATCGGGTTCGGGCAGAACGCGGACGTGATCGGGGAAATTGCCGTCGATCAGCTTGAACGAATAGGAGCCGAACACGCCCTTGGCCAGGGCCGTGAGGCCCTCGACTTCCAGCGTGATCTCGTCGGTGAGATGGCGCGCACCCAGCAGCTTGCGCAGCGCGTCGATGGCCTCGTTCGGCACGATGAAGCGGCCGGGGGTCAGTTCAAGCGTGGTCAGCTCGATGAGCGTGCTGCCGTCGGTGGCCACCAGCTTGCCGTCGGTGAAGCAGACGCCGTTCAGGTAATACCTGATGTCCTTGTCACCGGCGCACTGCCGCGCGGCGAGCAGATGGTTGAATTGGATGTTGTATGTGTTCATCTTCCTGCCCCGTTTGCTAACGTCGTTTTCCGTGACTGCGTTAGCAATTTAGCAGGTGATTTTAGCAAAGGTCAAGAAGTATTTTTAGCGTTTGCTAACGACGCGGGGCGTGAAAAAGCCACCCGAAGGTGGCTTGAGTGCGGCGGGGTGGTGCGAGCGTTACTTTGTGGGCTTATCGTCCGCGTTCAGCAGGGAGATGATCTTGCGCAGGTAGTCCTCGCTTATGGCACCGTGCACGCTGGCATTCTCCAGCGCCAGGTTCACCATGGTGGCGAATTTGGCCGGGGAAACCTCTAAACCTGCGTCCTCTAGAAGCGCGCCAACTGAGAGCACCGCATCGGTGACCAGGTTGGCCTTTGGTTCCTCTACGCCTAGCTTGTGCAGAGCGCCGCCAGCTGCGATCACACCGCCACTTCCTGGAACCAGGCTAGCAAGTGCCGCCACGGATGACGTTGCGCCTGCGATGAATTTCGGCTCCGGATGCTCCTGGTCCATCCAGCCGACGGGTAACTTTAGCGTTTCTTCGATGGATCGCGCCCGGTCTTCCTTGATCGGCCGGTGGCCACTTGCTAACTGCGACAGGTAACTTGCGGTCTTCAGCCCGAGCATATTTGCCACGCGCGTTGGTCCGCCGTGCAGCGAATAGATCCGCTTCAAATTCTCTCTGCGCCGCTGCTCTATAGGGGAGAGTGGCTTTGCTGGCTTAAGTGCCTCTGTCATGGTTGGTCTGCCGCGTTTTAGTTCTTGATAGCCCGCAGGGTACTAAAAGCTAACAATTAAAGCAACTGCTAAAAAGCTCTACACCATGGTATGTACGCGTATGCTAAAGTCGACGTTAGCAAATAACGGACGGAGTTTAGCAAGTGGACACTACCCAGGTGGAAAGCAATGCATTAAGTGCGGTATTCGACGCAAGAAGGGCCAATTTGCGCCTGCTGGCAAGTAAGCACGAGAGCATTTCTGACCTCGCTGCTAAGTTGCACATGCGGCACCCTTCGTACCTCTCTCAGCTAATCGGACCCAACCCGCAGCGAAACGTTAGCGAACGCACAGCACGCGCGTTCGAGATCCGGCTCGGCCTGCCGGCGGGCTGGCTGGACATGGCGCGAGGTTGAGATGGGAAACGCAGCGATCGCAGAAGCGGTTGACCTGTTCGCCGGGCTCGGGGGGTTTTCTGAGGGGGCGGAGATGGCTGGGATACGGGTCGTGTGGGCCGGGAACCATTGGCGCGTCGCCGTCGATACCCACGCGGCGAACCACCCGGGCACGCGGCACGCCTGCCAGGACTTGCACCAGGCCAACTGGGCTGAGGTGCCGCGCCACGATCTTCTGCTGGCTGCGCCTTGCTGCCAGGGGCATAGCAAGGCGCGAGGCAAGGCCGCCAACAACCCGCAGCATGACGCCAGCCGCTCGACGGCATGGGCTGTTGTCTCCGCGGTTGAGTATCACCGTCCGCAGGCTGCAGTAATCGAGAACGTGCCGGAATTTCTTGAGTGGGCCTTGTACCCGGCGTGGGCTATGGCGATGAACCAGCTTGGCTACAGCCTCGCGCCACACATCGTCGACGCTGCCGACCACGGCGTGCCGCAGCACCGCCAGCGCATGTTCATCGTGGCAACGCGGAGCAAGCACCCACTGCAGCTGGCGCTGCCGAAGCGCGATCACGTGCCGGTGTCCTCGATCATCGATTTCAGCGCCGGCAATTGGTCGCCGGTGGAGAAGCCGAAGCGCAGCCCCAAGACGCTCGCGCGCGTGGCCGCGGGCCGCGCCCGGTTCGGTGATCGTTTCATCATGCCGTACTACGGCAAGGGCTCGGGCCTGACAGGCCGCAGCCTTGACCGCCCCGTCGGCACAATCACGACGGTGGACCGCTGGGCAATAGTCGATGGCGACCGCATGCGCATGTTCTCGAAGGACGAGTGCCGCGCGGCCATGTCCTTCCCCGATACCTACATCCTGCCCCGGCAGCACAGGCTGGCCGTGCACATGCTCGGCAACGCGGTCTGCCCGGTCGTCGGGCGTGACGTACTCCAGGCGCTGCGCGCTGCCGTCTGAGGAAACCCAACACATGCCCATCGCAATTACCCGTTTGACCAACGACAAGGCGCAGCTCACGAAGGTGTTCTCGCTCGATGCCGACGGCAAGGTGGTCAAACATACCAAGGCTTTCCTCGCGCACGGCGAGGCCGAGCGCATCGAGGTGGCGGACCTGCACGGCTTTTCGGGGCTGCTGCAGTCGCTCAAACACAACCAGGCACTGGCCTATGGCCTGACCACCAAGCCGCGCGCAACGATCGTGACCAAGGACGTCATGCACGAGAACCCGGGCGCTATCGCGCGCAGCCGGGACTACTTCTCGTTCAGCGCGGGCCCGGCCATGTTCATGTGCGACCACGATGCGGACCACGCATCCGACCCGCTCAACAGCGCCGACGCCCTGCGCGATGCCCTGGTCAAGTCCTGCCCGGCGCTGGGCGACGCGCCCATGTTGTGGTGCGCCAGCAGTTCCTCGTTCATCGAGCGCAACGACGGCGGCGCGCCAGTAACCGGGCTGCGCGGCCAGCGCATGTACATCCCCTTCCTGCAGGGCACGGACATCGAGCGCGCAGGCACGGCCCTCTACGCCTATACCTGGCTCGCCGGCTACGGTCACTATATCGTGGCCAAGAACGGGCGGCTGCTGGACCGGTCCATCATCGACGGGTCGGTGTACCAGCCCGAGCGCATCGACTTCGCCGCTGGTGCCATGTGCCATGCACCGCTCGTGCAGCGCCGGCCGGATCCGAAGATCTGGAACGGTGGCGCCGAGGCGTTCGACTCCCGGCTGATCCCGGACCTCGACGCCACGCAGAAAATCCAGCTGGCCGAGCTGCAGGCGGCGGCCCGCGCCGCGGTCAAGCCGGAAGCCGATCGCGTGCGCGCTGCCTATATCGAGGAGGAGGCGCACGGTCTGTCCGTTACCCAGGACATCGAGATCGAGCGGGCCCGCGAGATCGTACGCGCGGCGCTGGAGGACGAAACCCTCTATGCCGACTTCGTGCTGTTGCCCGAGGAGGGCAAGCCGGTGACCGTTGGCGAGGTGCTGGACAACCCGGCGCGCTGGCACAACAAGCGCTTCGCGGACCCCTGTGAGCCGGGCTACCGGAACGACAGGCGGGTGGCCTGGCTCAACCTGCGCAGCGGTGGCCGGCCTTACCTGTGGAGCTGGGCGCACGGCGGCATCCGCTATGACCTGGTGCGCCAGCCCAAGCTGCTCAAGCTGCAGGCGGGCGAGCTATCCCGGCTCGCGGACGAGTCGCTGGATATCATCCGCGCCCAGGGTGAGGTGTTCGACTTCGGCGACGGCGCCATTGCGCGCGTGGCGGAGGGCAGGGTGCATATCGCCACGGCCACCTGGGTGCTCGACTACCTCGGTCGCGTGATCCGCTTCGAGCGCTTCGATGGCCGCTCCAAGGACTGGGTGCCGGCGGACGCGCCCGAGAAGCTCGCCAAGTTCATTTGCGACCGCACGGGCGAGCGTGGCCTGCCCAAGCTCACCGCGGTGATCACGGCGCCCACCTTGCGGCCCGACGGCACCGCGCTGGACACGCCGGGGTATGACGAAGCCACCGGCCTGCTGTTCCTCTCTGACGATCGCGACCCGCTGCGCGTGCCGGTGTCGCCCACGCTCGACCAGGTGCGCGAAGCCTTCACCGAGCTGTGGGAGCCGTTCGCCATGTTCCCGTTCGCGGATAGCGAGGCGCGCGGCGTGATGCTGGCCGCGCTCCTGACTGCGGTGATCCGCCGCGCTATTCCCACGGCGCCCGGCTTCGCGTTCGACGCGCCGGCGGCCGGCACGGGCAAGACCAAGCTGGCGCAGTGCGTGGCGGTGCTGGGCGGCAACAGCCCGGCGGTGTACGCGCCGCCGCGGGACGAGCCCGAGGCATCCAAGGCGCTGTTCTCGCTGCTGCTGGGAGGCTCGGGTAGCGTCATCTGGGACAACATCGTGCGGCCCCTGGAGGGCGCGGTGCTGAATGCGTTCCTCACGGCCAGCGAGTTCAGCGACCGCGTGCTGGGCGCCAGCAGCAACAAGACGGTGCCCAACCGCGCCATGTTCATCGCCAGTGGCAACAACCTGACCGTGCGCGGCGATGCCTGCCGCCGCATCTTGCGGTGCCGTATCGATGCGGCCAGCGAGACCCCCTTCCTGCGCTCGTTCCCATTCGATCCTCTGGTCAAGGTCCGGGACAGCAGGCAGGTGCTCGTGCGGGCGGCGCTGACCGTGCTGCGCGGATACCAGACGCGAGGCATGCCGGTCGGGGAGGGCGAGCTCGCGTCTTTCGAGACGTGGGACCAGCTGGTGCGGCAGTGCGTCGTCTGGTGCGCTGAAATGGGCCTGGGTGGTGCCGTTGGGCTGGCTGATCCGGCGCTGTCGGCCCTGCGCTCGGTGGACGAGAATCCCGAGAAGGCGCTGCTGGGTCGCGTCATGGATGCATGGGTGGGGGTGTTCGGCGATCAACGGGTCACGGCCAAGATGGCGCTGATGGGGGATAGCGACTCGCTGGAAGAATCCCCAATCCGCGAAAAATTGCGTGAAGCCATCGAAGAATTGGCCGATGACGGCCGTTTTATGAGTCCGCAAAGTTTTACGCGTTGGCTAAACAAGCATCGGGACGAAGTTGTGAACGGGCAAGTTTTTGCGGTTTCGCAGAATTCACACACAAAGTTTCTCGAATGGCGGGTAAAGCCGGTTAGGTGAGGGGTGGTCTTGCGGATGTCGCGGATGTCGCGGATGTCTTTTTAGCTGATGTACGAGAAGTGTCAGTGTGACAGTTATATAGAAACGACTGAAATAACCTCCGCGACATCCGCGACATCCGCAAACCGTTAATCCGCAAAATTTTGCGGGAATAGGAGGTCACCATGGGTAAGCGCATTGTGGCGGTGAACGACTTGGGGTTGCGGATCGGGGAAGACCACCAACGCGCCAAGCTGACCGACGCGGATGTGGAGCGCTTGAGGCAGTTGCGCTCCGAGGGGATGAGCTACCGCCAGCTGGCGGAAGTCTTCGAGATCGGACGGTCCACGGTTCGCGACATCGTGACGTTCCGCACTCGGGCGCAAACGGCGACAGCATGGCGGGCAGTGTGAGGTGCGGATACCGGGCCACGCAAAACTTAGCATGTTGGCATGGCTCCTACCCTCACCCCGAAGCAGCGGGCATTCGTCGAGCAGTACCTCGTTGACCTGAACGGCACGCAGGCCGCCATTCGTGCGGGCTACAGCCCCAGGTCGGCGAACGAGCAAGCCGCGCAACTGATGGCCACGCCGTATGTGCGAGCCGCCATCGACAAGCTGGCAGCCGAGCGCGCTGCGGATCTGAACATCGAGGCCAAGGAAGTGCTGCGGATCCTGTGGGATATCGCCACCGCGGACCCGAACGAGATCGTGCAGCACCGCCGCATCTGCTGCCGCCATTGCCACGGGATTGGGTTCCGCTACCAGCGCACACCGGCGGAGATGGAGCGGGATCGCGACGCGCACGATCGGCGAGTCGAAGACGCCGAGCGCACCGGCAAGCCGCTGAAGGAGCGCGATCTGCATTTCGACGAGGCGGGCGGCATGGGCTTCGACCCGCGCAAGGATCCGCACCTCGACTGCCCCGAGTGCCACGGCGAGGGTGTGCCGGACATGTACATCCCGGATACTCGCCACCTGAGCGGCCCCGCACGCACGCTCTATGCCGGGGTGAAGCAGACCAAGGACGGCATCGAGATCAAGACCCACGACCGCACCCGCGCGGCCGAACTGGTCGGCAAGCACCTGCGTCTGTTTGCCGAGAAGCTGGAGCTATCCGGCAGCCTGGCCCTGACCGAGATGACGAACGAGGACATCCGTGCCGAGCTCGCCATGCTGGCTGCACAGGGCGTGGCGGTGCCGGACATGCCGCCCCCCGCACCGCAATCCGATGGCAGCGAATTCGTTTGAAGAGCGCGCGCGTCTGGAGCGCGCATTGCTGCTGGCCCGCGAACTGAAGCGGCGCCACCCTTGGAACCCGCTGCCAGGCCCGCAATCCCTGGCCTACGCCTCGCAAGCCAAGATCATCGGCTACGGTGGCGCGGCCGGCGGCGGAAAGACCGACCTGGCGTGCGGCAAGGCGTTGACCCGGCATCGCAAGGTCATGATGCTGCGCCGCGTGGGTACCGAGCTGACCGGCATCGAGGATCGGCTCGAGGAGCTGATTGGCAACAAGCTGGGCTACAACGGCCAAAAGAAGATCTGGCGCACCCAGCGTCCCGACGGCAAGCCCCTGCAGATCGAGTTTGCCAGCCTGCCCAACGCTGGCGACGAGAAGGGCTATCAGGGCCGGCCACACGACCTGCTCGTGTTCGACGAGGCGGCCAACTTCCTCGAAGGCCAGGTGCGGTTCCTGCTCGGCTGGCTGCGATCCGTCGACCCCAAGCAGCAATGTCAGGCGCTGCTCACGTTCAATCCGCCCACGTCGGCGGAAGGGCGCTGGATCATCGCTTTCTTTGCCCCCTGGCTGGACCCGAAGCACCCGTGCCCGGCCGAGCCCGGCGAGCTGCGTTGGTTTGCCATGATCGACGGCACCGAGGTCGAGGTACCGGATAGCACGCCATTCACGCGCAACGGGGAAGTGATCACCCCCGAATCGCGCACCTTCATCCCGTCGCGGGTGGCGGATAACCCTTTCCTGATGGGGACTGGCTACATGGCTACCCTGCAAGCCCTGCCCGAGCCGCTGCGCTCGCAAATGCTCTATGGCGACTTCATGGCCGGCGTGAAGGACGATGCCATGCAGGTCATTCCCACAGCCTGGATCGAGGCGGCACAAGCCCGATGGAAGAAGCACGACGCCAAGCCAGGCCGCATGGATTCCCTGGGCGTCGACGTGGCGCGCGGCGGCGAGGATCAGACCGTCATTTCGCGGCGCCACGGCATGTGGTTCGACGAGCTGATCGCCTATCCCGGCACGGCCACCCCGGACGGGCCGACCGTGGCCGGGCTGACCATCGCCGCGCTGCGCGACCGCGCGCCGATCCACATCGACGTAATCGGTGTAGGGGCTTCGCCCTACGACTTCCTGAACCAGGCGGGCCAGCACGTGCTTGGCATCAACGTGGCCGAGGGCTCCACCGCCACCGACAAGTCCGGCCGGCTCACCTTCGCCAACCAGCGCAGCCAGTACTGGTGGAAGATGCGCGAGGCGCTGGACCCGGCCAACGCCACTGGCATCGCGCTGCCACCTGACCAGCGCTTGCTGGCGGATCTCAGCGCACCGCGCTGGCGCCTGCAGGGCCGCACCGTCCAGGTCGAGAGCCGCGACGAGATCATCAAGCGCATCCAGCGCAGCCCCGACTACGCCAGCGCCGCCATCCTCGCGCTGATCGACACGCCGCGGGTGGCCGACCTGCCGGGTGCGGATACCCGCAAACGTCGCGACCATAATCCGTACGAATCACTATCCTGACCGGAATCCGTCATGTGCGAACCAGTATCGATTGGCTATGGCATCGCAGCGGTCGCGGCCGTCGCCGTCGGCGCGTACTCGGCTGACCAGCAGCGAAAGGCTGCGAACTCCGCCCGGGATGCGCAGAACGCACAGAATGCGGCGCTGCAGGACCAGATCAACAAGGCCGGCGCCAAGCCACAAGAGACCAAGGCACCCGACGTGCAGGCGCTGAAGACCGCCAACACTGGCGCGCAGGCCACCGATGGCCTCAACGCTGGCAATGCCAGCACGCTGCTCACCGGCGCGCAGGGCGTGGACCCCAGTACGCTTTCGCTCTCTCGCACCAAGCTGCAGGGCGTGAACACCCTGCTGGGGGCCTGATCCGGCATGGCGACCGCTGAGCAAGTCATCAACTACCAGAAACGCTGGTCGAGCCTGAACCTCGACTACGCCGGCTGGCGCACCGTCTACCAGGACGTGAGCCGGCACCTGCTGCCGTACTCGGGTCGCTTCGTCACGTCCGACCGCAACCGCGGCGACTGGCGGATGAACAACATCTACGACAGCACCGGCACGAAGGCGCTGACGATCTTCGGCGCCGGCATGATGTCCGGTGCCACCAGCCCGGCGCGCCCCTGGGTGAAGATGACCACAGCGGACGATGGGCTGATGCAGTCGGAGCCCGTCAAGGTGTGGCTCAACGAACTCACCCAGCGCATGCTGGCGATCTTCTCGCGCGGCAATACCTATCGCACCCTTCATTCGATGTACGAGGAACTGGGCTGCTACGGGACGGCGGCCAACATCGTGATGGATGACTTCAAATCGGTCATCCACAATTTCCCCTTGACCGCCGGTGAATACCGCGTCGCCACGGACTTCAAGGGTGACGTGTGCACGCTGTATCGCGAATTCGACATGACCGTCGCGCAGATGGTCGGCCAGTTCGGCAAGGACCGCTGCAGTCGGGCTGTGCAGAACCTGTACGGTTCCGGCTCGCTCGATACCTGGGTGACCGTGGTGCACGGCATCGAGCCGCGCGCCGACCGCGATCCGACCCTGCGCGATGGCAAGAACATGCCGTGGAGTTCAACCTACTTCGAACTGGGCGCGGACCGCGCCGGTGCGACGCTGAGCGAATCCGGCTTCAAGAGCTTCCGCGCGCTGGCTCCACGCTGGCGCGTGTTCGGCCAGGACGTCTATGGCGTCTCGCCGGGCATGATGGCGCTGGGCGATATCAAGCAGCTGCAGCACGAGCAGCTCCGCAAGGGGCAGGGCATCGACTACATGACGAAGCCGCCCGTGCAGGCGCCCACCGCCATGAAGGGCCACGAGGTGGACATGCTGCCGGGCGGCGTGTCGTATGTGGACATGGCTGGCCCCAGCGGCGGCATCCGCAGCACCTTCGAGGTGAACCTGCGCCTGGACTTCCTGCTGGAGGACATCCGCGACGTGCGCGAGCGAATCAACGCGGCGTTCTTCGCGGACCTGTTCCTGATGCTGTACCAGGGCGACAACACCCAGAAGACCGCCACCGAGATCGCAGAGCGCCACGAGGAAAAGCTGCTCATGATCGGGCCAGCGCTCGAGCGCTTGCACAACGAGTGCCTGAAGCCGCTGGTGGAAATCACGTTCGATCGCATGGTGCAGGCCGGCCTGGTGCCGCCGCCCCCGCCCGAGATGGAGGGGCAGCCGCTGCTCGTCGAGTTCGTGTCCATCCTCGCCCAGGCCCAGCGCGCCATCGGCAACAACGCCATGGACCGCTTTGTCATGGGCTTGGGCACCGTGGCCAGCATGAAGCCCGAGGTGCTCGACCGCTTCGACGCCGACCAGTGGGCCGAAATCTATGCCGACGGCTACGGCGTCGACCCGCGCATCATCGTGCCGGACAAGCAGGTGGCAGTCATCCGCCAGCAGCGCGCCCAGGCACAGCAGGCCGCACAGCAGGCGGCGCTCATGCAGGCCGGGGCCGATTCGGCCAACAAGCTGGCCGGCGCCGACACCAGCGGCCAGAACGCTCTCACCGACGTGATGGGCATGCTGCAGGGCTACGGCGCGCCCGGCCAGTAAATCCACAACCCCAACGGAGCATTCATGGACAACCAGCACAAGCACATCAAGGGTTATCGGGATCTGAGCGCGGAAGAGATCGCGCTCATGAATGCCATCAAGCAGAAGGCCGAAGAGGTGGGCGCGCTCATCGAGCAGCTGCAGGCGGCCGGCAGTTCGCTCGACCAGCGCGCAGTGGCGCTCGGCAAGACCAATCTGCAGCAAGGGTTCATGTGGGCCGTGCGCGCCGTAGCCCAGCCCACCACGTTCTAAGGAGCCGGCCATGGCCCTCGTCTCGATGAAGCTCACCCCCGAGGAAGCCAAGGAGGAAGCCGGCTGCTGCGCATCCGATTCCGGCGACGGCGGCCCGGCCTACCCCTACGGCCTCAGCATCAACCTGTGCGACGAAGTGCTCGGCAAGCTGGGCCTGACGACTGCGCCGACCGTCGGCACCAAGATGCAGCTGGTTGCCGTCGTCGAGGTGACTGGCACATCGCAGTACGCCAACCAGGACGGCAAAGAGACCAACGTCAACCTGCAGATCACTGACATGCAACTCGACCCGGCCCCATCGGGCTCGATGGAAGAGCGGATGTACGGCGGCACCTGACATTGCCCGGTGCGGATACCTCCCAAATCGGGATGTATCGTTTGCTGCATGAGTGAATTCGGATACGACCCGACCGACATCGATGGCCAGCGGCGCACCAAGCAGCAGGCCGAAGAGCGAAGCAGGCAACAGGCCGGCATCGCGGTCGAGGACTTCCGCTGGCTCATGAAGGACAAGCGGGGCCGCCGCATCGTTTGGGTCATGCTCGAACGCACCGGCGTGTTCCGCAGCTCGTTCACAGGCAACTCGGAAACCTTCTTTCGCGAAGGCCAGCGCAATGTGGGTCTGTACCTGATGGCACAGATCCACGCGGCGTGCCCCGAGCAATACGCAGTGATGCTCCAGGAGCAACAGAACAATGTCAGACGTGACGACGCAGGCCGGCCAAGCTCCCACTGATGCCGCCACTGCAACCGGCGCGCCCGATGCCGGCCAAGGCCAACAGGCCACGGCGGCAGACGGCGCGCAACAGCAGCAACAACCTGGCACCGACGCGGCGACCGCCGCCAAGGTCGACGGGCAGCAGGCTGCCGCCACTCCGAATGCGGACGATCCCACCAAGGGAAAGACCGATGACGGCGCGGCCAAGCCGGACGGCCCACCGGAGACCTACGCTGATTTCACGGCCCCCGATGGCGTCACCTTCGACGCTGACGCGGCCGGCGATCTCAAGGGACTTGCCAAGGAATTGGGTCTGTCGCAGGCCAACGCGCAGAAGGTCGCTGACCTCGGCGCACGCCTGCAACAGAAATGGGCTACCCAGCAGACCGAGGCGCTGAAAGCCGCCGCGGTGCAGTGGGAAGCCGATGCCCGCGCGGACAAGGAACTCGGCGGCGACAAGTTCGACGAGAACCTGGCCACGAGCAAGAAGGCGCTCGACGCCTTTGCAAGTGACGACTTCCGCAAGCTGCTGGTGGAGTCCGGCCTGGGGAACCACCCGGAGGTTATCCGGACGTTCAACCGGGTCGGCAAGGCAATCAGTGAGGACCGCCTCCTGACCGGCGCCGCGCCGCAAGGTGCTGAGCGCTCGATGGAAGAGCGGCTGTATCCAAACGACGTTAAAAAGTGAGCTGAGCCATGCCCATTATCGGCAATACCTACCTGACTCTCGCGGACACGTTCAAGCGCACCGATCCGAACGGCACCATTGCCGACGTGATCGAACTGCTGGCGCAGGTGAACCCGATCCTCGAAGACATGCTGGTGGAAGAGTGCAATGACGGCACCACGCACCTGACCACGGTCCGTACCGGCATCCCGGCCGGCACGTTCCGCAAGCTGTACCAGTCCGTCCAGCCGAGCAAGTCGACCACCAAGCAAGTGCGCGATGCCACCGGCATGATGGAAAACTGGTCGGAAATCGACGCCAAGCTGGTCGAGCTGTCGAACAACCCGGCCAAGCTGCGCCTGTCGGAAGCCGCTGCCTTCATCGAAGGCTTGAGCCAGACCGCATCGCGCCGGATCTTCTACGGCAACACCGCCACCGATCCCGAGGAATTTCTCGGCCTGGCGCCGCGCTTCGGTTCGCTGGGCGCGGAGAACGGCGGCCAGATCATCGATGCCGGCGGCACCGGCTCCAACAACACCTCGATCTGGTTCGTGGTGTGGGGCGAGCGCACGGTACACGGCCTGTACCCGAAGGGATCGAAGGCGGGCCTGCAGCGCGATGACAAGGGCAAGGTGACCAAGGACACCACCGACGGCGGTGTGCTGGACGTATATCGCGAGAAATTCTCGTGGGACCTGGGCCTCTCGGTGCGCGATTGGCGCTATGTTGCGCGCGTCGCCAATATCGATCTTGCGGCGATGCGGGGCGGCACTGTGAAGCTGTACGACTTCCTGCGCAAGGCGTACTACGCGCTGTTCCAACGGCGTATCGCCGGCGGTCGCGTTGCGATCTACTGCAACCGCGATGTGCTGGAAGCGCTCGACGCGCTGGCTACCAACGCCGGCGCAAGCGACAGCTTCATCCGCCTGAAGCCGATGGAGATCGAGGGCAAAGAGGTGATGACGTATCGCGGCATCCCTATCCGCGAGACGGATGCCCTGTTCAACACCGAAGCCCGCGTGGTCTAACAGGAGAGCTGACCATGATTCTCGACAAGGAAAACCTCTTCTCGGACAAGCAGGCCATCACGGCCAGCGCACCATCCGCCAACACGATCGACTTCGGCGCCACCGGTACGCCGCCGACCCGAAACGCGACCCCGATCAAGCGCGATGTCAGCAAGGGCCAGGACATCCCGCTGCTGATGCAGGTGACCGAGGCTTTTAACAACCTCACTAGCCTGGCTGTCGCCGTGCAAACGGACGATGATCCTGCTTTCGGTACGGCCGTCACGCTGTACACCGAGACGCTGCTGGCGGCGAGCCTGACCCCGGGCAAGCGCTTCGCGCTGAAGACCGTGCCCTACGGCTTGACCAAGCGCTACATGCGCTTGAATTACACCGTGACAGGCACGGCCCCGACGACCGGCAAAGTCACTGCCGGGTTCACGATGGGCAACGACGAAACCATCCCGGTCTAAGGAGCACAGCATGGGCATTCAAGTACGCGCAACCGAAGTCGGCTTCTATGGCAGCCTTCGCAACCCGGGCGAGACCTTCGAAGTGGAAGACGAAAATGCCGTCGGCAGCTGGATGGAACGTCTCGACGATCCGAAGGCCAAGGGCGGCAAGCAGGCAAAGGGCGATCCGGCGGACCCGAACGCACTGGCCTGATCCTCGTCTCTCCTGACGTTGTCGCAGCTTAACGGGGGTCTCCTGCAGACTCCCGTTTTCATTGGAGCCGGGCATGGCATCGGACGTTGACATCTGCAATTTCGCGCTGTCCCACCTGGGTGACGGCGCCACCGTGTCGAGCATCGATCCGCCAGAGGGCAGCGCCCAGGCGGAACATTGCGCACGCTTCTATCCGATCGCGCGCGACACTACGCTGGCCGCCCACTACTGGGGATTCGCCACGCGCCGAGTGCAACTGCCGCTCCTGGCAAATGCACCAGATACCGCATGGCAATTCGCCTACGCGCTGCCGGCCGACTGCCTGGCGCCGCAGACACTTCTCGCTCCCGGTGCGCTCGACCAGGACACGCAGGAATTCGAGGTAGAGACGGACGAGAACGGCGATTCGATCGTGCTCACCAACCAGGTGAACGCGATCCTGCGTTACACGCGATTCGTGGAGGACTCGACCAAGTTTTCGCCGCTGTTCGTCGAAGCCATGGCGTGGCTGCTGGCCGCCTATCTGGCCGGGCCCATCATCAAGGGAGACAGCGGCGTGCAGGCGGGCTCGGCGTGCTACCAGCAGTTTCAGGTCTGGCTGGCGAAGGCCACCGGGCGCGATGCCAACCAGCGCAAGGTACGCACGGTCCACACCCCGGATTGGATGGCCGGCCGCAACATCGTGCCTGACTGCGACCCATGGGGGCGTCGCTAATGGCAAATCAACGCACCCTTGCCCGATCGTTCGCAGGCGGCGAGATCACGCCGGAGCTATTCGGCCGGCTCGACCTGGGCGCCTTCCAGACAGGCCTGGCCCTTTGCCGTAACTTCGAAGTGCTCCCCCACGGCCCGGTGGCCAATCGGCCAGGCTTCGAGTTCGTGCGCCCCGTGAAGGACAGCACGAAGCGCACGAAGCTGCTGCCGTTCACCTACAGCGTGACGCAGACCTTCGTGCTGGAATTCGGCCCCGGATATGTCCGCTTCCACACCAACGGTGCCACGCTGGTGGACGGGGGCGGCGCGCCGTACGAGGTGGCTACGCCATACGCCGAGGCTGACCTGTTCGACATCCATTACATCCAGTCCAACGACGTATTGACGCTGGTGCACCCGAGCTACCCGCCCAAGGAGCTGCGCCGCCTGGGCGCGCTCAACTGGACCCTGATCGATGCGTCGTTCGTGCCTGCCATCAGCACACCGTCGTCTATGGCCGCGACAGCCAACAATCCGCCCGCGACGGCGCTGACTACGTACAACTACACCGTGCGCGCGGTTGCTGCCAACACGCTCGAGGAATCCGCACCCGTCACGTTCCCCATCGCGACGTGCGATAACGACCTGACCCATGCGGGGTCGACCAACACCTTTACGTGGTCCGCCGTCTCCGGCGCCGTGCGCTATAACGTCTATCGGCTGATTAACGGGCTCTACGGCTACATCGGCCAGACGGCGGGCACCGCGTTCGAGGACGACAACATCAAGCCGGATACCACCCGCGTGCCACCGGTGGCCGACAACCCGTTCGCCGCGGCGGGCGATTACCCGGCAGCTACCTCCTATTTCGAGCAGCGCCGCGCCTTTGGCGGCACCGCCAACAAGCCGCAGAACATGTGGCTGACCCGCTCGGCCACTGAGGGCAACATGGCGCGGTCCATCCCCGCGCAGGACGATGACTCCATCCAGTTCCGCATGGCCGCACGAGAGGCGAACACCATCCGCCACATCGTGCCGCTCAACGACCTGATTGTGCTGACCGCCAGCGCGGAATGGCGCATCACATCGGGTGGCAGCGCGGCGCTCACGGCCAGCACCACCAACGCCAGGCCGTTGTCCTATATTGGTGCCAGTAACGTGCAGCCGCCTTCCATCGGCAATACCATTCTCTACCCGCAGGCGCGCGGCGGCCGGATCCGCGAATTGCAGTACAGCTACAGCGCGGCCACGGGTTTCGGATACACCAACTCGGATATCTCTATCCTCGCGCCGCACCTGTTCGATGACAACACCATTGTGGATATGGCGTTCGTCAAGGCGCCGTACCCCATGCTGTGGTCGGTGAGCTCGAACGGCAGCCTGCTGGGGCTGACCTATGTGCCCGAACAGAAGGTGGCCGGCTGGCACCAGCATCAGACCGATGGCGTGTTCGAGTCGGTAGCTGCGGTGACGGAAGGCAACGAGGACGTGCTGTATGCGGTGGTGCGGCGCACGATCAACGGCAACAGCGTGCGCTACGTGGAGCGGATGCACAGTAGGTTCTTCACCCAGCTTACCGAATGCTTCTTCGTCGACGCGGGTGTCACATACAACGGCGCGCCGGCCACGGTGGTGACTGGCCTCGACCACCTGGAGGGCAAGACCGTGGCGATCCTGGCTGACGGCGCCGTGCTGCCGTCACAAGTTGTGACTGACGGCGTCATCACGCTGGACCAGCCGGCATCCATCATTACGGCGGGATTGCCCTATACCGCCGAGATCCAGTTGTTGCCGCTCACGCTGGAGGCGGTGCAGGCCTTCGGGCAGGGCCGCCCAAAGAACGTCAACAAGGTATTCCCACGCCTGCGGAAGACGTCCGGCCTGTTTGCCGGCCCGAGCCTGGACCGCATGAAGGAACTCAAGCAGCGCACCAACGAGCCGTATGGCTCGCCGCCGCGGCTGATCAACAACGAGGAGGTCGAGATCGTGCTCGATCCGAGCTGGAATCAAGACGCCGGTGTGTTCCTGCAGCAGGTCTACCCGCTGCCTGCCACGATAGTATCGGTGACGCTCGACGTTGCCGTGGGGGGCTGAAATGGCGACGATCACCCGCCGGCCACCCACCGATGCCGATATCGTCGAACTGGTGGCCAACATGCGCGCAGCGGACCGCGCAGAGGTGGAGGCGCTGCACCCGGGCGAAGACCTTCTGGCCGTGCTGCGCGCCGCCATTGCGTTCAAGGGGTGGCGCCTCGCGGTCGATATCGACGGCCAGCTCGCGCTGCTCGGCGGCATCGTGGCGGTGCCCGGCGTCGACAAGCTGGGCTGCGGCTGGATGCTCGGCACCACCCACGCCGAGCGCTTCCCAGGTGCGGTTACCCGGATAGGCATGCAGTATCGTGACCTTGCACTGGAGATGTACCCCGCCTTCGTCAACTTCGTGCACGCCGAGAATGCCGTCAGCCTGCGGTGGCTGCGCCGGCTGGGCTTCACGGTCGAGCCGGACCCGATCCCCTTGGGGCCGAACGGGGCGCCTTTTCATCGATTCACCTTGACCAGACCCGTATGTGCAACCCAGTAGCCGTCCAAGCCGTAGGGATGGGAGTGTCGGCCTATAGCGCCTACAACTCCGCCAAATCACAGCAGTCCGCGCTCAATGCGCAGGCCGGCACGTCGGATATCAATGCGCAGCTGGCTGAGCTCAATGCGCAGGACGCTATCCGCCAAGGCGAGAAGGCGGTTGCGCGGTCCAACATGCAGGTCACCCAGGTCAAGGGCAGCCAGCGCGCGGCGCTTGCTGCCAACGGCATCGACGTGACGCAGGGTAGCGCGGCGGACATTCTGACTACCACCGACTATGTGGGTGAGCTTGACGCGAACACCATCCGCGACAACGCTCTGCGCACGGCATGGGGCTACCGCACGCAGGGGATCAACTACCAGGCCGATGCGGCCATGAAGCGCGCCGGCGCGAGCGGTATCAGCCCGGTGAGTGCGGGCGCCACCTCCCTGCTCACCGGCGCCGGCCAGGTGGCTTCCACCTGGTATGCCGGCAACAAGGCGGCGGGGTAAGACATGCCTACCGTACCGCGTTTCAGCACACCACAGGTCCAGCCCCAAGCGCTGCCGGCCGTGCGCGCTTCCTCGTCGGCTACCCCGGAATTGATGGGCGGCGCTGCCGCGCAGCAGGGTCAGCAGATGGGGCAGGGTCTCATGCGCCTGGGCGAGGACATGAGTCGCATCGCGCTCGACGCTCAGCAGCAGGCGAACCAGTTGCGGGTCGACGACGCGCTGAACCAAGCCAAGGAAGCCAGCAACCGGCTTATCTACGACAAGGATGCCGGCTTTGCCAACCTACGCGGGCAGGCCGCGCTGCAGCGTGACAGCGGCATGCCGCTGTCGGAAGAATACAGCCAGAAGCTGAAGGAATCGTTCGACGGCATTTCGGCCAGCCTGGGTAACGAGGCACAGCGCCTCGCGTTCCAGCGGCACGCCAATGACATGCTGACGCAGTTCCAGGCGTCGGCCATGCGGCACGAGGCGGACCAGTTTCGCGACTATGCGGTCTCGGTGCGGGAGGGAACGATCTCCAACCGCATGAACGATATCGGGCTGAACTACAACAACCCTAAGTTGATCGACGAAAACGTGCAGTCGATCCGCGCGGCCACCTACGACTTGGCGCGGATGCAAGGCCGGTCTGCCGAGTGGGCGGACGCCCGCGCGCGCCAGATGACCAGCAACGCCCATCTGGTGGCGATCGACGCTGCGCTGCAGAAGAATGACCCGGCATACGCGGACCAGTACCTGAAGAAGTATTCGAAGGACATGGACGCGAACGACATCCTGCGCGCCAGCGGGCTGGTGACAAAGCAGATGGACGCACGCATCGGCGCCGCGGCGGCCGGCAGCGTCATCACGGCGGCTATGCCCTCGATCATCCCCAGCGATGCCACGCGCCTGACCAACCTCGTGGCTGGCGACGGCTCGACGGTCGACGTGGCGAAGCTCACCGGGCTGGTCGCCAACCGCGAGAGCGGCAACCGCGACCTGAACTCTGATGGCTCGGTGGTCACCTCCCCGAAGGGCGCCAAGGGGCGCATGCAGGTGATGGATGGCACCAACACCGATCCTGGCTTTGGCGTGGCGCCGGCCAAGGACAACAGCCTGGCGGAGCGCGCCCGCGTGGGCCGCGACTACCTGACCGCCATGCTGCAGAAGTACCAGGGCAACGTGCCCCAAGCACTGGCTGCCTACAACGCGGGCCCGGGCGCCGTGGACAACGCCATCAAGAAGGCGGCGAGCGCGGGTGATCGTACCCGCCCCGCGCAGCCCGGCGACTGGATTGCGTATCTGTCGACGGAGACGCAGCAGTATGTCGCGGGAATCACCAAGGCATACAGCGCCGGCGCCGGCGCGCCACAGAAGCCGACCCTGCAGGACCTCCACGCCCAGGTGCGCCAGATCGTGGGCACCGACAACCCGGAGCGGCTGCGCGTTGCCGAGCAGGAGGTAACGCGCCGCTACGACGAAGCCAACAAGGCCGTGAAGCAGCGGGAGGACGAGGCCGTGGCCGCTGCGCAGCAGGGCATCGTTCAGAACGGGGGCAACTACAACGCACTTCCGGTCAACGTGCGCGCGGCCATCCCCCCGGGCAAGGTCGACGAGGTGATCCGCTTCGCCGGCACCATCTCGAAGGGCCAGGCCATCGAGACGGACTGGAGCCTGTATTACCAGCTCAAGAACGACCCGGGCGTGCTCGGCCGCGTGAACCTCATGGCGGTGCGCGACAAGCTGGGCGATGCGGAATTCAAGCAGCTGACGAACGAGCAGCAGGATATCCAGCAGGGCAAGACCGAGCGGATGACGAACCTGCGCACCGGGCGCGACTACCTGAGCCAATACATGCGCGAGGCTGGCATCGACCCCACGCCCAAAGATACCGACAAGGATGGTGCCGCCGTGGTCGGCCGGATCTGGAATGCCTTCGAAGATCGGGTGCGCGCGCGCGAGGGTGATCTCCAGCGCAAGCTCAAGCCCGAGGAGATGAAGGGCGAGGCGGCCGCGCTGTTCACCGCGGTGGAAGTGAATCGCCCCTTCTGGAACAAGAGCATGCCTGCTGCGGCCGTGGCAGCCGACCAGGCCCTCGCGGTGCCGGATACCGACCGCCAGCAGATCGCCCAGGCACTGCGCGCCGTGGGCAAGCCGGTGACCGATCAGGCCATCCAAGACATCTACCGCCGCTCCAAGGGCGTGATCGCACAAAAGCGCAATGGCTGACTCGAATCCCTATCTCAGTATCGTCCAGGGCGATATCGCGCCCAATCCTTACACGGAAGTGGTGGGCGGCCCGACGGCCGGCACACCTGGGCGCCTGTCCATGATGCAGGTGGCCGACCGCAACCCGGATGTCGAGGCCCGGCTGCAGGGTCTTGCCAAGCAGTACGGCGTGCCGGTGGAGTCGGTGCGCCTCCAACAGCCGGACTACGAGCGGCGCGCCACCATCGACTCGATCGACTACCAGGGGCTGGCTCGGGACTACCCGACCACCGCGGCCATGGTCTCCGATCCGCAGAAGGCGGCCATCTCCTACGACGACACGCCAAACCTGTCGGCCATCGAGAAAGGGGTACGCCTGCTGACGAACTCGGCGCGCGCGCTGGGCTCGGCCTTGCCGCAGTTCAATGCCTCCGCCTGGGGCGTGGCGCAGGCCGGCGCAGACGCGCTTGCCACGCTGACGAACCCGCTGGCCGGTACGATCCTGCCCGAGAACCCTTTCGCGCGCGTCGCGCAGGGCGTGGCAGGATTGCGCCAGCGGCAGGACAGCATCACCAAAGACATGATGCCGCGCGCCGAGGGCGCCGTGGAATCCGGATACTACTCGGGCCTACAGTCGCTGGGCCAAATGGGGCTGGCCGCGCCCTCCATGCTGACCGGCAACCCGGGTGGGATGCTGGGCATCCTGTCGGGCATAACCGGCGGGCAGGCCTACGGCGAGGCGCGCGACAAGGGCGTGGCGCCGCAATTGGCGCTGCCGTTTGCCGTCTCACAGGCCGCCATCGAATACGCCACCGAGAAGATCCCGGTGGGCCGCTTCCTGACCGACATTAAGGCCGGCACGCCGTTCGCCTCGATGCTGGCCCGCCAGATGGCGGCCGAGGTGCCGGGCGAGCAGGTGGCCACCATCCTGCAGGATCTGAACGAGTGGGCCATCCTGAACCCGGAGAAGCCGTTCTCGTCCTATCTGGCCGACCGGCCCGCCGCTGCCGTGCAAACGCTCGTGGCAACACTTGTTGCGTCCGGCGGTGCCGTGACCACGGCCAAGGGTGTCGAACTCGCCATGAACCGCGTGCGCGGGCGGGAAGCCCAGGCGGAGCAGGGTCTCCAGTCTGGCGAGGCGCTTACCCAGCTGGATCAGCTCGCTGCGGCGTCGAAGCTGCGCCAGCGCGATCCGGGGAGCTTCCGCGAATTCGTAGCGCAGGCCGCCGCCGACGGCGCCGTGCAGGACGTGTTCATCGACGCCAACCAGCTGCAGGAGCTCGCACAGTCCGGTGTCGACCTCTCGCCGCTGGTGGCGGCATCGCCCGCCGTGGCGGAGCAGATCGCAGAGGCTGTCCAGACCGGCGGCTCGGTGCGCATCCCGGTCGAGGACTTCGCCACGCACGTTGCCGGCACCGAGACCGGGGCCGCGCTGCTGCCCCACCTGAAGACCGATCCGGCCGGCATGTCGCGCGCCGAGGCCGAGGTCTTCATGCAGGAGAAGGCCGCCGAACTGCAGCAGGAGGTGGAGAAGGCGCTCACGGAGCAGCAGGGCGACGAGATGTTCAAGGCATCGCGCGCTGCCGTGGAGCAGCAGATCCTCGACCAGTTGAACCAGGTGAAGCGCTTTACCGCCAACGTCAACCAGGCGTATGCCGGCCTGATGGCGAACTTCTATGCGGTGCAGGCCGCGCGCATGGGAATCTCGCCCGAAGAACTGATGGCGCGCTACCCGGTGCAGATCCGCGCCGAGAACGTCGCCAACCCGGGGCAGGTGTTGGCACAGGGCGAGCAGGGCGATATCGGAATGCCGATATCGGAACAGGGCGCCCCCGGCGAAGCCGGAACCGCGCCGGCGAACACCACCCCTGCGGCCTCGCCAAGCAAGGCAGCACAAGGCTCTGCAGGTGCTGCAGCGCCCAAGGGAGGGCGCGCGAGCACCACCCCGGCGCAGCAACTTGAGCAGGCCGCCGGCGGCCAGCGCGGCTCGTTCAGCCCGTCGACCAACACCATCACGCTGCTGAAGAATGCGGACCTGTCGACCTTCCTGCACGAATCGGGGCACTTCTACCTTGAGGTGCAATTCGACATGGCGGCAAAGATTCAGCAGGAGCCGGCAGACACGCGCACGCCAGGGCAACAGCAGATCCTCGACGATGCCGCCGCCGTGCTCAAGTGGTTCGGTGTCCGCGATCTGAGCGAATGGTATAGCCTCGACTTCGAGGAAAAGCGCAGCTATCACGAGCAGTTCGCGCGCGGCTTCGAGGCGTACCTGTTCGAAGGCAAGGCGCCCAGCATCCAGCTGCAGGGCCTGTTCCAGCGCTTCCGCGCGTGGCTGCTGAACGTGTACAAGGATCTCAAGGCGCTGAATGTTGAACTGAGCGATTCGGTGCGCGGCGTGATCGACCGCATGGTGGCGTCCACGGAAGATATCAAGCTGGCGGAGCAGGGGCGCTCGATGCTGCCGCTGTTCGATTCGCCGGCACAGGCGGGCATGACGCCCGAAGAATTCGCGGCCTACCAGAATCTCAACGTGGACGCCACGAACGAGGCTGTGCAGGAACTGCAGGCACGCGGCCTGCGGGACATGCGCTGGCTGCACAACGCCAAGGGCCGGGTGATCAAGCAGCTGCAGAAGGAAGCCGCGGCGCGCCGGGCGGAGATCGAGATGGACGTGCGGCGCGAGGTGATGAGCCAGCCGGTGTACCGCGCCTGGCAGTTTCTGACCGAGAAGCCCAAGACCGTCCAGGGCGAGCCCACGCCAGAGCAGGCCGCGCACGCGGAGGCAGTGGCCGAGTGGCAGAAGGAACGCAACGAAGCCGAAGACCTAGCGCGGCAGCGCGCCCGTGCCGATGCCTGGGAAGCGTCCGCCGAATCGAAGGCCGAGTACGCCACGGGGCAGGCAAAGGGGATGGCCAAGGGCCAGTTCCTCGCCCGGTCAAAAAAGGACATCGACCTGACCGTGGCGCGCGCCATGCTCGACTGGGACCGCGCGAACCCGAAGCCCGAGCGCCCGGCAACCGCCGTCGAAGAATCGCCGGACGACCAGCACTATGGCAAGTTCGATTTGGAGGCGGTGCGCTCGCTCGGCATTCCGGCTGAGATCGTTGAGCACATCAAGAAACTGCGGATGACCGGCAAGGACGGCCTGCACCCGGATACGGTCGCGGATCTGTTCGGCTTCACGTCAGGTGACGAGCTAGTGCGCACACTCGCCGCCGCCCCGACGCCGCGCGAGGAGATTGGCGCGCTGACCGACCAGCGCATGTTGGAACAGTACGGCGACCTGGCGGACGCGCAGGCGATCGACAGGGCGGCGGACCGCGCCATCCATAACGAGGCGCGCACGCGCATGATCGCGACGGAAGCCAACGCGCTGGCGAAGGCGCTTGGCGCGCGCGAAGACACTGGCCGCGCTGACAAGAAGGGGCGCCCGATCACCCGCGCAATCCTGCCTCAGGCGGCGCGCCAGTTCGCCGAATCGATGATCTCGCGCCTGAAGGTGCGGGACATCCGGCCGGGGCAGTATGCCGCCGCCGAGGCGCGCGCAGGCCGCGCCGCGCAGGAAGCCAGCCGGGGCGGCGACCTCGAGGCTGCCGTTGCCGAGAAGCGCAACCAACTGGTGAACACCTACGCCACGCGCGCGGCCTACGATGCGCAGGAGCAGGTCGAGAAGGGGCTGCGCTACCTGCGCAAGTTTGAGAGCGAGGGCACACGCAAGGGGCTGGATTCGGACTACACCGAGCAGATCGACTCGCTGCTGGAGCGTTTCGACCTGCGCAAGCGCTCGCTCAAGGACATCGACAAGCGCGCGGCGCTTGCCGAATGGTTGACCGCGCAGCGCGAACAGGGCCTGGAACCGGACGTGCCGCAGGCGCTGCAGAACGAGGCGTACCGCAAGCCCTACAAGGACATGACCGTCGACGAGTTTCGCGGCTTGGTGGATACCATCAAGCAAATCGAGCACCTTGGGCGCCTCAAGCACCGGTTGCTCACCGCGCGGGACCAGCGCGCTTATGAAGTCATCCGCGACGAGATCGCGGCCAGCATCGAGGCCCACGCGGGCGACCGCTCGGCGAACACCCGTACGCCCACCACCAACCTGGGCCGCGCCGCGGCAAGCCTGAAGCGCTTTTGGGCCGCGCACATCAAGGCCGCCACCTGGGCGCGCGTGATGGACGGCGGCAAGGACGGCGGCCCCATGTGGGAGTACTTCGTGCGCAGCGCCAACGAGCGCGGCGACATGGAGACGACCATGCGTGCCGAGGCCACCACGGCGCTGTCCGCGCTCCTCGCGCCGGTCTTCAAGCTGGGCAAGATGGGCGGGGCCGGGCAGTTTTTCCCCACCATCCAGCGCAGCCTGAACCGCGAGGCCCGGCTAACCATTGCGCTGAACATGGGCAACGCCAGCAACATGCAGCGGCTGCTCGGTGGCGAGGGGTGGACGCCCGCGCAGGTGGTACCCGTCATGCAGTCGCTGACTGCCGAGGAATGGCGCGTGGTACAGGCCGTGTGGGATCACTTCGAATCCTACCGCCCGCGCATCGCGGCGAAGGAACGCCGCGTCTATGGCAAGGAACCCGAGTGGGTCGAGCCACAGGCATTCCAGGTCCAGACGCGCGACGGCGAGGTCGTAGACCTGCGCGGCGGCTACTACCCAATCAAGTACGATCCGGCGGCCAGCCAGCGAGCCGAGGAGCACGCCGACGCCGAGGGTGCCAAGCGCCAGCTGCAGGGCGCCTATACCTCGGCCACCACTCGCCGCAGCTTCACGAAGGCGCGGGCCGAGGAAGTCACCGGGCGACCTCTGCTGTACACGCTGGCCGGGCTGTATGCCGGCGTCAATGACGTGATCCACGACGTGGCCTGGCACGAGTGGCTGATCGACGCCAATCGCCTGCTGCGATCCAAGACCATCGACGGCGCGATCCGTAAGCATTACGGCCCCGAGGCAAAGCAGCAGCTCAAGACCTGGGCGGGCGCGGTCGCTGAGGGTGACCAGGGATCGGACGCAGCGGTGGACCAGGCGCTGTCGCGCCTGCGCCAGGGTATCAGCGTGGCCGGCCTGGGCTTCAACGCTATGAGCGCGGCGATGCAGCCGCTGGGCATCACGCAGTCCATCGTCCGCGTGGGCGCGAAGTGGATCGGGCGCGGCATGGCCCAGTACATCGCCAGCCCGATCGGCTCGACACGTGAAGTCAACGCCAAGTCCGAGTTCATGGCGAACCGGGCACGCACGCGCTTCCGCGAGCTTAACGAATTGCGCAACCAGGTGCAGGACCAAGGCGCCGCTAAGGAGCGGGTAGGGCGCTACGCCTATTTCCTGATGATGCGTGCGCAGCAGATGGTGGACGTGCCCACTTGGTTGGGCGCGTACGAGAAGGCCATTGCCGGCGGCAACGCGGAGGAGCGCGCTGTCGACCTGGCCGACCAAGCCGTGATTGATGCACAGGGCGGAGGGCAGACGAAAGACCTCTCGGCTATCGAGCGCGGCGGCCCGGCGCAGAAGCTGTTCACCGTGTTCTATTCGTTCATGAATACCGCGCTCAATGCTGGCGTGGCGCAGACCATGGCGGCCGACACGCCGGCCAAGAAGGCCCGGCTGGCGGTGGACTATGCGCTGCTGTACGTCGTGCCGGCCGTGCTCGGGTTCTTCCTCAAGGAGGGGCTCACGCCGGGCGGCGGGGACGACGACTGGGAGAAGTTGGCCAAGAAGCTGCTGGCGAACCAGATTGACTACCTGATGGGGCTGATGGTGGTGGTGCGCGAGTTTGGCGAGGCGGCCAAGACCGTCACCGGAGCCAATGACCGCGGGCGCGACTACACCGGGCCGGCCGGCCTGCGCATGATCTCCGACACGATGGCCTTCGCCAAGCAAGCGCACCAGGGCGAGTTCGACGATGCATTCCGCAAGGCCTCCATCAACTTGGTTGGCGATTTCTTCGGCCTGCCATCGGCACAGGTCAACCGTACCATCACCGGTGCGCAGGCGCTGGCAGGCGACAAGACCAGCAACCCCGCCGCGCTGGTATTCGGCTTCCAGAAGGAATAGCCGCCTGTGCGGTTACCGGCGCCCTCGTGCCCAACAATTAGGGCAGTTTCACGAGGGCGCCCTCCATGACAATTTCCAGTTCCGCACCCCGGAAGGCGGGGCCGTTCGCCGGTAACGGCGTGACAATCGATTTCCCGTTCAGCTTCCGCATCTTCAAGAAGCAGGACGTGCAGGTCACGCTCACCGATCCGTCCGGCGTGGATACGGTACTGGTGCTCGACTCGACCTATAGCGTCACCGTCAACAGCAACCAGGACACGAACCCCGGCGGCAGCATCCGGTACCCGAAGACCGGCGGCCCGATGGCAGCCGGTTACAAGCTGACGGTGACCGGCGCGCTCGACGAGACGCAGCCTACCGACCTGCCGAACCAGGGGCCGTACTTCGGCAATGTGGTCGAAGCCGTGTTCGACCGGCTGACCATCTTGGTGCAGCAGATCTCGGAAAAGGTCTCTCGCTCGCTCAAGTTCCCGGTTTCAGATTCCGGTTCGATATCGACGCTTCCGGCCGCCACCGCGCGCGCCAAGAAGGCCCTGATTTTCGACGACGCAGGCAACGTGGGGGTGTCTGTCGACAACTATGTCGACCAGCTCACGAACGTCACTGCGCAGGCCGATGCGGCAGCGCATAGCGCCGCCGACTCGGCCGCGAGTGCACAGCGCGCCGTCAACTATGCGGCCAAGACGGATGATTTCGCAGAGGGAACTGATAACTCCGCCAAGGCCTGGGCCGTGGGGGGCACGGGCAGTGGGCAGCCCACCGCCGGTGACGCCAAGTCGTGGGCGATCAAGGTGGGCGCAGCGGTGGTTGGCGGGCTATTTTCTGCCAAAGAATGGGCTGTCGGCACTTTCACGCGCGGTAGCGCGGGTGGCGGCTCCGCGAGGGATTGGGCAACTCTCCTAGGGGGTACCGTCGACGACACTGGCTACTCGGCAAAGAAGTATTCGCAGGATGCCAACGGCAGTGCTGCCATCGCTCAGGCAGCCGCATCGCAGGCGGCTTCGACGATCGCGCCCATCAGCGTGGCGGACTATGCCGGTCTTCGAGCCTTCGCTGGCGCGGCCGCCACGGTTGCGGTCACCGGCTACCTTGCGATGTCGGCCCCTGCGGGTGTGGCTGGGACATTCGTGCGCGACGACAATGACACGACTAGCGTAGACAACGGCGGCACGATCATCGTCGCAAGCAACGGAAAGCGCTGGAAGCGGATCTACGGCAGCAATCTCAACGTCCAGTGGTTTGGCGCGAAAGGTGACGGTGCGGCCGACGACACCACCTCTATTCAGGCTGCGTGCACCATCGCGGGGGCGCAGAACAAGAGCGTCGAGTTTCCGCCTACCTCGATTTTCTACAAACTAAATTCGGTCGTCGTCGTACCGGTCGGCGTCAGCATCTACGCCCTTGGGGCAACAGTAAAGCGATACCACAAGTACACAGTCGCCAACTCCGCATTTTCGCTATCCGGAAACAACATTGTGTTTGGCCTTACCTATGATGGTAACGCCACTGGGTTGGCTGATGCGGCGAATTTGACGCTATATAACGACTTCAATTGTTCGCCAGCACTCGGCGGGCAGGAGAGATTTTTTAAGTTTGAATCTTGCACATTCATCGACTCTCAGGGGTCGTTCATTCTGTCGAATAGCGGGCGTGATGTGGAGATTGTCGGCAACAAGTTCTACGCATACACGGACCATGCCGTTTACTTTGGCAACAGTGCGGTTGCAGCGAACGCAGCACAGAATGCGCTGATTGCAAACAATATTTTCCGTGCACCATCCACGACGACTCGTGAAGCCGTAAAGATCCGGAACGGCGTAAATGGGGTAATAGTCTCTGGCAATCAGTTCTACATGCCAACTGCTACCGCTATTGCGTTTGATTTCGGAGATGTAACGAATCCGAATAACAGGAATACGCGATTGCAAGCCATTGGAAACAATGGCGTGTGCGCTACGTTCGTGTCAACCACGGGCGGATTTCGAGGTGGGGATGGGAACCTCAATAACGCAGAGATAGTGCTACAGTCGAATGTCATCGACTGCACATATTTCCTCAAGAATGGAGCAAAGAACTGGGTCCAGCCGGCTAATTTCTTTGCTTCCGTTGACTCGATCCTGATTATCGATAACTTGCTCAAGGGCGGGATTATCAATATTTTTGGCCAAAAAGATCGGCCGGTCCGTGTCGGCTCTGGCGCAACTGGGACCGCCGTGCTTACAGGAGACGCGGTCACTTCTATCACGCTGGGGGCGGGCGGCGCGGGCTACACGAAAAACCCGGTGGTGTCGCTGCGCGATGGCACCAATACTGGATTCGGGGCTACAGCGCGGGCTACTGTGGTGGGAGGGGCTGTCACGGGCTTCACTGTGCTGACAGGGGGCATGGGATACACAACCCCACCTACTGTGTATTTTGAGGAATACGGCGTCAACTCTGTAGTCATCAAGAACAACACCTTCCTACCTAGCGAGGAGTCGTCGGTCGGCATCCCAGGTACCGTGACCGTGCTTGGGGACGTGGCCTACACAGAGATCATTGGCAACAACTTCGAGTGCCTAACGTCGAACTACTATGACCTTGATTTCCCAGCATCTGGTTATGTCAGCATTGCTAGCGGTATGAGCCGTGCCGTTGCCGCAAATACCCTGCTGAACTCCTCGCCTTGCAAGCCGCGCGTAATTCGAATAGAGCGGAATTATGTCAGCGCGGCCGGTAAGCTGATGTATGAGATCTCTACCGGGCATTGCACGGACGGGGGTGCGATGAACGACTATGACACCTACGTGATTCAAGACAACACGTTCGATTTGAAATTTGCTGGTGCGGGTACTAGCTCCCCGGTCGCAGTCTCGGCAAATAGCAACCGCGCTAAGTGGTTTATCCGGGGCAACAAACAGATTAACCATACTGCCGGCAGGACCGTCTGCGATCTGTCTGCACAGAGGGCTAACTGGGTTATCCCGGGGAACCTGGCGTTGGCCGATCCTAGCACCCCCCGCGGCTCGGTCACGTACGATCCCCCACTCATTGCCGTTAACAGCTTCGCCACGACAACTGTCTCTGTGCAGGGCGCGTTGCTCGGTGATGCCGTAGCCGTCGGGTTCTCCAATAGCCTGGCGGGCATGACGTTGACCGCTTATGTGTCGGCTAACAACACGGTCACCTGCGTGTTCTTTAACCAGACCGGCAGTCCGGTTGATTTGGCGAGCGGCATGCTCACAGCGAGGGTGGTGTATTGATGAACCTCGGGTGGCCTATGGGCCATCCGTGCACAAGTCTATCCCCCGACGCGTAGGGTAAGAGTGTTGTTGACGTGCGGTTATAGCATTGCTACAAAAGCTGACGACAATACTCGCGGGGAAATTTTGAACTTCACGGGCGGTAGGGTGCACGGATTCGACGGCCTGCGAGCGATAGCTGTCCTGCTCGTGTTCGCGCAGCACAAGTTTGCGTTGCACGGCGCAGGCCCTGGAAAATTGGGTGTGTGGGTATTTTTTGTTTTGAGCGGTTTTCTCATAACAGGAATCTTGCACGGGCAACGATCAAAGATCGAGGCGCACGGAACAAGCTATAAAGCGGAGCTAGCTAAATTTCTGTTTCGCAGAACGCTTCGGATATTTCCAATATATTATGTTGTTCTGTTTTTGATGGCAGTAAATTTTGCCGTCGGCATATGGAAAACAGGTTATGCGGATGGCATGATTTACCATGTTTTCTATCTGTCAAACATATGGATTGGGTATGTAGTGAAAGAGTGGCCGGGGCCTTTTTCGCACTTGTGGAGTCTGGCGACTGAGGAACAGTTTTATCTACTCTTCGCCCCGCTACTTCTTGCGGTCCCGGCGCGCCGCCACATGGGTGTTTGCGTTGCGATTATCGCTATCGGCTTAGTGGTCATGTTTTCGCTTATGGATGCGGGCGCACCTGAAGTAACGGTGTACACAGATCCCTTCTCGAATTTCTGGCTCCTTGCGTTGGGCGGCGCCACGTATCTACTCTACGCACGCCGCAAAGATTATCCCCGAGGAGCTGGTTCGTATGTTGTGTTCGCGGCCACGGTGGTCGCGACCATTGGTTGTGTTTTCTATGGGTCGATCCCCGGCGCGGATCGACCGGCGGCGTTTGTGGCGATATCGATAGCTGCTGGTATTGCGATTGCTATCCTCATCTGGTGGATCGCTAACAATGGAAACTCTAGAGTGGTTAGATTTCTAGAGTTTTCGCCATTGGTTTCGCTGGGGCGTGTTAGCTACGGATTTTATCTATTCCACGGGATTGTTCCGGACATAATGGGATCGCGTACTGTACGCGGCGCGTTCGGGGCGGATGGAGTTCCTCTTGTCCTGCATTGGATTTGGGTGCTCGCCTCGTTCGCGATTACCTATGCACTGGCTCAATTGAGTTGGAGATACATCGAGCAGCCAATTCTCAGGCTTCGGGATCGACGGTCCGCCGGGGCCGTGGCCGAACTTGCACAGCAAGGGGTTGGTATCGCGAAGTAAAGACGGGTAACCCAAGCAAGCCGCCTTCGGGCGGCTTTTTTCATCCCCTGCCGTGCGGTTACCCGGCCCGCCATCCAGTACCTTTGCTGCATTACAAGACACGGGACGGGAGCGGCAGGCCCGGGGTTGGATGGACAAACTTTGGCAGGAACGGCTGCGCGATCGAGGCGACGACGCCCTAGTGGCAGTACTCACCGAAATGCGTGATGCGCAGATCGCCACCGACAAGAAGCTGGACGACCTGCTGAACGGCTTTCCCAATGGCGACACGGAAGGCCACCGCCGCTACCACGAGGCGGTGATCGAGTGGCGCGAGCTGCGTAACCGCCTGGTGCGCGCCGCTCTCGAGAAGATGGCCGCCACCGGCGGCGTGGCCGCGATCGGCTGGCTGCTCTACACCCTGTGGGTGGCGTTCAAGATGGAGATCAAGCGATGATCCTTTCAATCCTATCCCTGCTCGGCGGTGGCCTGCTGCGCCTGCTACCCGAGGTCTTCAGCTTCCTGAACAAGAAGACCGACAACAGCCACGAGCTCGCCATGATGGACAAGCAGCTCGCGCTGGAGCAGGCCCGCGGCGCGAACCGCCAGAGCGAACTGGAACTACAGACCACCTCCGAGCAAATCGTCCACATGCTCGACGCCCAGGCCGAAGCGCTCAAGGGGCAGATGCAGATCACGGGCATCCGGATCGTGGACGCGCTTAACTTCCTCGTCCGGCCGCTGGCAACCTACTACGTGCTCGCGCTGTACGGCCTGGCCAAGGTTGCCATGTTCGTGCTGGCCACCCAATCGGGGATCTCCGGTTGGGAAGCTATCTTGAAGCTGTACACCGATGACGACCGGAATATCCTGTCGGGCATCCTAGGCTTCTGGTTCGTCGGTCGCTGCTTCGAGAAGGGCCGGAAGTGAAAGCCGCGCTGGAACTGCTGGTGACCCTCGTGATGCGCTTCGAGGGCTGCCGGCTGACCGCCTATCAGGATGTGGTGGGCATCTGGACCATCGGCTATGGGGAAACCCACGGCGTGAAGCCCGGGATGGTCTGGACCCAGGCGCAGGCCGAATCGGTGCTCCGCATGCGCGTCGCCCAATTCCTGCTGGGGGTCTACAAGCGCGCACCCATGTTGTGGCTGGAGCCGCCTGAGCGCGCTGCGGCGTGCGGCAGCCTGGCCTACAACATCGGCCTGGGCGCATTCAACGCCAGCACGGTAAAGCGCAAGACGAACGATGGGGATTGGGCGGCGGCGGCCCGCGCCTTCCTGCTCTGGAACAAGGCAGGGGGTAGGGTGGTCAGGGGCCTGACCATCCGGCGCCAGGCCGAGAGCGGCGTCTACCTGTCCGCTTGACGCCGGATCTCCCGGCGCGCCAGCAGGATGGCCGCCGCGATGCCGCCCAGCACAATGCCCGTTTCGAATTGCGGCAGCTGCTGGATGAGCAGGCCGGCCAGGACGATACAGACCAGCATGATGCCGGCCGCTTTGAGATAGCGCATGGTGATCCCCCGGTTGTTTCGCGGTATGGTACTCCACACGCCAAAACGCCCCTCCAAAGTGTTCCGCAAAACGGAAACACACTCAGGCTTTATGCGGGTTTACAGGGGGATGGTGCCGAGGAATTGCGGAACTGAAATCAGCCGGAAAGCCGCGCCAATACTGGAAACCTTGAGAGCTTGGGAAGCTAAGGTAATGGCCATTATACGACGCCCGCAAGAAGCGCGATTCTACGCGGGATGCCCCGGCGAGCGCAAGGTGCGCGGGCGCCGGATCCCATGAAAAGTGCATTATCTCGCGCTTCCGCCCACCGGTGGCCAGCGCCAGCCGCAAGCGCAGCAGCTGGCCAGCACTGCGTCAGGCCAAGGCGCGCTGTGCCGAAGCGCCTCTGGGTGACATGGGCGCTATTTCGATCAACGGCTGATCGGAGGGGCTTGAAGGCGCTATGGCGCCTTATGGAGCCACCCGCAGCCGGCAGACCGCCGCTTCCTCCTGGCCCGGCGCGAGCCAGCGCAACCCTGTGCCGTGGTGGATGGCGTTGGGCAGGCCTAGCCAGGGTTCCACGCAGTAGAAGTCGGAGTCGACGCGCTCCGACCAGGTGGTGACCGCGAACCAAGGCGTGCTGCCCGGCGTGTCCAGATCGATCACCAGTTTGCGGCCATGCGGGGCGGTGGCATCGGGTGGCGTGGCCAGCGTGCAGTGGCGCGGCGCTGCGGGCTGGGCATGCAGGACGTGAAAGGTGTCTTGCAGGCGCGGGTCGTCGAGCTGATAGGTCTCGGCGCCCTGGCCGTTCAATGCCAGCGAGCCGTCGGGGCGCTGGCGCATCAGTTCCGCGGCCGGCATGGTCAGTGTGGAAGCGGCGCGCGCCTGGTGGGCGAGCGGGAAGTAGAAGTGGTGGCCGGCGTAGTAAGGCAGGGCCTGCTCGCCAGCGTTGCGCGTGCGCAATGTGGCTTCGAGGCCGTCGTCGAGCAGCCGGTAGGTGACCTCGAACAGGAACTCGAAGGGGTAGGCCGCGCGCGTTGCGTCCGACGCTTGCAGCGTCATGGTCAGGCTGCGTCCCGCCTCGTGCTGGGTGACCGCGAAGGGTAGGTCGCGCGCGAAGCCGTGGATCGGCAGCGTCCGTACGGTGCCACTGGTGTCTTTCCATGCGCCGGGCACGCTGTCGACGAAGTGCCTGGCAATGAAGGGGAACAGTATCGGGTTGCCGCCACGCACGCGGGCCAGTTGGGACCAGTCGGCGTTCTGCGGCCAGTAAAGGATGTCCTCGCCGCGATGCACCCAGCGCACCAGGCGGGCGCCGAACTGCGGGGCGAGCAGCATGAAACTGGAATCGTCTCCGACCCGGATCAGTTCCTGGCCTTGGAAATGCATAGAATTGAGAGGCAGCATGCAAGTTGCGGCGGGAGTGGGCATCGCTGCATGATAGCCGTCAACGCGCCTTGCCGCGGCACCTGCCCGGTGCTCGGCCGCGCCCCCGGCCGGTGCAGAGGCGTCGGGCGTTCGTCAGGCATGTGCCTTTCGCAGCGATCGCTGTGCCACATTCGGGCCAGTTCTCGCCGCTTTCGGCGCTGCGTGGGCTCGCGGCCGCTGGCGTGAATGTTGCGTCGCAGTGCAGAGCGTTTCCCTCAGCGAAAGGAGCTTGTCATGGCCGAGTCCCTCAGCAAGTCCAGCGCGTCCGCTGGCGATGCCGCTACGGATGCCTCTCCCACGAAGTTCTCCCACGTGCGCCCGCAAGACACAGCCTTTGTCGACCAGGGTTTGCGCGATTTCTTCCTGTATCGCGACCTGGGCATTGCCGAGGCCACCGGCGGCAAGCTGCTGGTGCAACTGGTCAAGGCCAACCAGCCGCCCGAGCAAGGCACCGGCTGGCACAGGCACGAGGCGCAGTTCCATGTGGTACTGATGCTCAAGGGCTGGGCGCGCTTCATGTACGAGGACAAGGAGACGCTGGTGGCGGCTGGCGATTGCGTGCACCAGCGCCCCGGCATCACGCATTTCCTGTTCGACTACTCGCCGGACATGGAGTACCTGGAGATCGTGGGGCCCGCGGATTTTGGCACCGTCGATGTCGAGGGTCCATGCGCGGTGCCGGCGGTGACGCCGTGGCCGGCAGACCAAAATGCCGCCTAAGCTCCCGGCTGCCTGGCCGCGCTGCGCGGCCTCATGCGCACAACCTCACGCGTTCATATGGACGGCGTTGCGCACTAGCGGATAGACCTGCGAATCCCAGCGCTTGCCATTGAACACGCCGTAGTGCCCCACGCCGGTTTGCACGTGGTGCATGCGCATATAGGGCCGCAGGCTGCCGCACAGTTCCTGCGCGGCCATGGTCTGCCCGATGGCGCAGATATCGTCGCGCTCGCCCTCCACCGTGAGCAGCGCCGTGCGGTGGATCGCGTGCGGGTTCACGCGGCGCCCGCCTACGTCCAGCAGGCCCTGCGCCAGCAGGAATTCCTGGAACACCATGCTCACGGTTTCGAGATAGAACTCCGCGCTCAGGTCCATGGTGGCGAAGTACTCCTCGTAGAACACCTGGATCGCATCCGCGCGATCATGCTGGCCGCTGGCACGCAGGTCGTAGAGGTCGCGGAAAGCCTGCTGGTGGCGCTCGCTGTTCATGCTCATGAAGGCGATCAGCTGCATGAAGCCGGGGTAGACGCGACGCATCGCGCCGGCAAAGCGAAACGGCACATAGCTGGTGAGCGAGCGCTCGAACCATTCGATGGGCTGGCTGGTGGCAAGCTCATTGACCTTGGTCGGGTTGATGCGCGCGTCGATGGGGCCGGCCATCAGGATCAGGCTCGGCGGCTGCGCCGGATCGCTATCTTCTGCCATCAACGCCACGGCGGCGAGCGCCGCCACCGTGGGCTGGCACACCGCCATCAGGTGCGTGCCGCCGCCCAGCACGCGCAGGAAATCGATCAAGTGATAGACGTACTCGTCAAAGCCAAAGCGGCCGTGCGCCAGCGAGATGTCGCGCGGGTTGTGCCAGTCGGTGATGTAGACATCGTGATCGCGCAGCATGGTCTGCACGGTGCCACGCAGCAACGTGGCAAAGTGGCCCGACATCGGTGCCACCAGCAGCACTCGCGGGTGGTCGTAGACGCCGTGCTTGCGAAAATGCAGCAGCGAGCAGAACGGCGTGCTCGCGGTCACTTCCTCCGTAACCTGTACCGGTGTGCCGTTCACCATGACGCTGTCGATGGCGAACGGCGGGCGATGGTGTGTCAGGCGGCTCAGTGCGAGCACCTCGCAGGCCGCGCGCGTGGCAAGCATCGGCTCGCATCCTGCCAGGCGCGGATTTTCTGCAAGCGTGTTCGACACCATGTCGGCCAGGCTGCAGGCGGGCTGCATGAAATCCGCATAAGTCTGGTACACCTGATACAGCATGGCTCGCCCCTTTTTATGCGTCGACCTCATCAGCCGCAATATGCGTGCCACGGCGAATCGCGTTGGCATGAGGCTTGCGGGCCTGCCCATATGGCGGAACGGGGTGACCTGTTCTGGTTCGTATGCGGCGCAAGCGCCGCGCGCGAACGACGCGCGCGGATCTTCGCCAGTACATCTGCCTCATGCTGGTGCTGCGCGGCGCACCGTGCCGGTGCCGCCGTGGCCGTAGCATCTTTAACCGTGAAACGGCGTGCCTGTCACGTGCCTGATGCGTGCTTGTTTCGGCGTGCGGCGCATGCCTTTGCGCCACATCGAGGTAAGAGCAAGGTAAGCGCAAGCTGCACCGATGTCCCCGCCATGATGTAGTACAAAATCATAGTAGAAGCAGCGAGCACAAAGCACACGACGCATAGCGCGACACTGCAGCGAGAGACAGGGGCGCACCGTCTGCTGGCACACAGACGACGGAAATCGCCCACCGTGCAACGGCTTTTCCAGGTGGCAAGGAGGCGGGATGGCAAGGACGACACTCACCATCAGCAGTAAAACGTATTCATCGTGGTCTCTGCGCGGCTGGCTGCTGGTGCGCTTCGCGGGACTGGAATTCGAGGAGGTGCTGGTGCCCCCCGATGATGCCGCGGCGCGCGCGGAAATCCTGCTGCTGTCGCCCTCGATTCTCGTTCCCCGCCTGCTGCACCAGGGGGTGACCGTGTGGGATACGCTGGCTATCGCCGAGTATCTCAACGAGGTCCGCCCGAAGGCCGGCCTGCTGCCCGACGACCGTGCCGCGCGCGCGCATTGCCGCGCCATCTGCGGCGAGATGCACTCGGGCTTCGCCGCCATGCGCGCGGCGTTGCCCATGAACTTGAAGGGGCACTTTCCAGGCTTCAAGGTGTGGTCGCGCGCGCAGGCCGATATCGACCGCATCGCACAGATCTGGACCGAGTGCCTGACGCAATACGGCGGCCCGTATCTGTTTGGCGCAACGCGCACCATGGCCGATGCGATGTACGCGCCGGTGGTGACGCGCTTCGTGACCTATGGCGTGATGCTGGATCCGGCGCCGGTTGAATACTGCAAGCAGATCCTGGCCATGCCGGAGCTGCAGGAATGGATCGCCGCGGCGAAGAAAGAACCCGACGAAATCAGCGAACTCGAAGTGGAGTTCTGACCGTCTTGCCAGGACAAAGTAGAGAAAGAAGCGGGCGCATCGCGGCGTTCAAGGCTGCGGTGCGCCCTTTCTCCTTTCACGCCGCCGCGGACTCGCTGGCGCGCGCCGCGATAAATCGCTCGGCGTAGGCGAAATACCAGTCCAGCGTTTCCGGGTTGGCCATGGCGTCGCGGTTGGCGATCTTGTCTGGCGCGTGGCCCAGCAGCAGCTTCTTGATGGGCACTTCCATCTTCTTGCCTGACAGCGTGCGCGGCACGCCGGGCACTTGCAGGATCTCGTTGGGCACATGGCGTGAGGACAGCGCGCTGCGGATGCGTGCGCGCATGGTGTCGCGCAAGGCATCGTCCAGGACCATGCCCTCGCGCAGCACCACGAACAGCGGCATATACGAGTCGCGCCCCAGGTATTCGAGGTCCACCACCATGCTGTCGAGCACTTCCGGCAAGTCCTCCACCACGCGGTACAGCTCGCTGGTGCCCATGCGGATGCCGTGCCGGTTGATGGTCGCGTCCGAGCGGCCGTAGATGATGGCGCCGCCGTGCGCGGTGATCTTGATCCAGTCACCGTGGCGCCACACGCCGGAATAGGTGTCGAAGTAGCTGTCGCGGTAACGCTGCCCGTTGGTGTCGCCCCATAGGAACAGCGGCATCGACGGCATCGGCGCCGTGCAGACCAGCTCGCCCACCTCACCCACCAGCGCATTGCCCGCTTCGTCGAAGGCTTCGACTTTGGCGCCCAGGCAGCGGCACTGCATCTCGCCCGAGTAGACCGGCAGGATCGGGCAGCCTGCCACGAACGAGCCGGCGAAGTCGGTGCCGCCGCTCATCGGCGCAAGCCAGATGTCCGCGCTCACGTGGCGGTAGATCCAGTCATAGGCCTCGGCCGGCAGCGGCGAGCCGGTCGAACCGAGCGCGCGCAGCCGGGATAGGTCGGCCACGCGCGCGGGCTCGATCCCTGCCTTCATGCCGGCCGTGAAGAACGCCGCGCCCGCGCCAAAGGCGGTGACGCGCGCGGCATCCACGAAGCGCCACAGCACGCCGGCGTCGGGCCAGGCGGGATTGCCGTCGTAGAGCGCGATGGTGCTGCCCAGCAGCAGCCCCGCGATCTGCGCGTTCCACATGATCCAGCCACTGCTGCTGTACCAGTGGAAGACGTCGTCCGGCCCGAGGTTATTGTGAAACGCCATCAGCTTGAGCTGCTCGATGACGATGCCGCCGTGGCCGTGCACGATGGGCTTGGGCATGCCGGTGGTGCCGGAGGAGTAAACGATCCACAGCGGGTGGTCGAATGGCACGGATTCGATCGCCAGCGGTACGCGATGCGCCAGCACCGCCTGCCAGGCATGGCGGCGCACGTTGGCGGGAAGCGCGATGGCGTTGGGGGCGGCATGCGCATCGGTGTGCTCGCCCGGCACCAGTACCAGGTCGGTGAGCGAGGGCAGGGCGGCGGCCAGGTCGGCCAGCACTGGCGCCCGATCGTAGGCCTTGCCGCCATATCGGTAGCCATCGACGGCGATCAGCACCTTGGGTTCGATCTGGCGGAAACGGTCGCTTACCGCCACCTGGCCCATGTCGGGCGCGCAGCCCGACCAGATCGCGCCAAGGCTGGCGGTGGCCAGGAAGGCGACGACCGTGGCGGGGATGTTCGGCAGGTAGCCCGCCACGCGATCGCCGCGCGCCACGCCCATGCCGCGCAAGGCATGGGCCAGCGAGGCAACCTGCTGCTCCAGCACATCCCAGCTCAGGTCGGTGACCGCGATGGACTCACCGGCGTAGCGGATGGCCGTGCGCTCGCGCGCGGCGCCGCTGCCGGCATGGCGGAACACTTGCTGCACGTAGTTCAGGCTGGCGCCTTCGAACCAGCGCGCGCCGGGCATCTGCGCGCTGCCGAGCACGCGCTCGGCAGGGGTATCGAAGCGCAGGTCGAAATAGGCGCGGATGGCGTCCCAGAAGGCTTCCAGGTCGGTCACCGACCATTGCCACAGCGCGCCGTAGTCGGCAAAGGCGAGGCCGCGCTCGCTCTCCAGCCAGCGCATGAAGTGCGCAATGCGGCTGCCGTCGCGAAACGCCTGCGACGGCGTCCATCTCAGTTGCCCTTCTTCAAGGGTTGTCATGTCTCCTCCTCGGGTCCGTCTCGCGCGGACGTGCGGATGGGTTGCGATGCGGTTTTGGTGTGATCTTACATGCCGGCCGCCATCACGCTTTGGCGCGGGCCTCGAACAAGGCGTCCCACATGCCGTCGACCCGGGCTTTGACCGCGGCATCCATCTGGATCGGACGGCCCCATTCGCGGGTGGTCTCGCCGGGCCATTTGTCGGTGGCATCGATGCCCATCTTCGAGCCCAGCCCCGACACCGGCGAGGCAAAGTCGAGATAGTCGATCGGCGTGTTTTCCACCAGCACGGTGTCGCGCGCGGGATCGACGCGGGTGGTGATGGCCCAGATCACTTCCTTCCAGTCGCGCACGTCGACATCGTCGTCCACCACCACGATGAACTTCGTATACATGAACTGGCGCAGGAAGCTCCAGACGCCGAACATCACACGCTTGGCGTGGCCGGCGTACTGCTTCTTCATGCGCACCACGGCCATGCGGTAGCTGCAGCCCTCCGGCGGCAGGTAGAAGTCGGTGATCTCCGGGAACTGCTTTTGCAGCAGCGGCACGAACACTTCATTGAGCGCCACGCCAAGCACCGCAGGCTCATCGGGCGGCTTGCCGGTATAGGTGGAGTGGTAGATCGGATCGCGCCGCATGGTGATGCGGTCGATGGTAAAGACGGGGAACCAGTCCTGCTCGTTGTAATAGCCGGTGTGGTCGCCGTACGGGCCTTCCAGCGCATGCTGGTAGCCGGACGGGTGATCCGGGTCGGGCTGGATGTGGCCTTCCAGCACGATCTCGGCTGAGGCCGGCACGCTCAGCTCGGACAGCGTCGGCGTGATGCAGCCGGCCAGCGCGGTGCGGCTGCCGCGCAGCAGGCCCGCGAACTGGTATTCCGACAGGGTGTCGGGCACCGGGGTGACGGCGCCGAGGATGGTGGCAGGGTCCGCGCCCAGCGCCACCGCGATCGGAAACGGCTTGCCGGGGTTGGCCAGCGCGTGCTCGCGGAAATCCAGTGCGCCGCCGCGATGCGCCAGCCAGCGCATGATGACCTGATTGCGACTGATCACCTGCTGGCGGTAGATGCCAAGGTTCTGGCGCTTCTTGTGCGGACCCTTGGTGATCACCAGGCCCCAGGTGATCAGCGGCGCCGCGTCTTCCGGCCAGCACGTCTGGATCGGCAGGCGCGCCAGATCCACGTCGTTGCCTTCCCACACCACCTCCTGGCAGGCCGGACTGCCCACGCGCTTGGGCGCCATGTCCCACACCGATTTGACGAGGGTGAACAGCTTGCCGGCTTCGCGCAGGCCGCGGGGTGGTTCGGGCTCCTTGAGTGCGGACAGGACGCGGCCGATGTCGCGCAGGTCGGCCATGCTTTCGGCACCCATGCCGAGGGCTACTCTGCGTGTCGTGCCGAACAGATTGGCCAGTACGGGCACGCTATAAGTCTGACCAGGCCGATGGGGATCGCTCGGGTTTTCGAACACGACTGCCGGTCCTCCCGCTCTCAACAGCCTGTCGCAAATTTCGGTCATTTCGAGGTTGGGCGACACCGGCGCACCGATCCGTTTCAGTTCGCCAAGGCCTTCCAGCTGGCCTAGGAAATCGCGCAAGTCGTTGTATTTCATGATTTATTCGATTGAGGCGCAGGCACGTTAGCGCACCTGTCCACGCAAGTTGTGTGAAGCAAGATTCACATGAATGCGATGGGGCACAAAAAAATCGTCCCAATTTGCATGTCCAAATTGTAAATTTTTTGACTCTGCCGCGGTCGGCAAGGATGGCCTCCATGCTTTGCCAGTACTGAGTTTCAACCAATGGAGGGGGCACGGAAGTGCGTCAAAGACCCTTGTTACATATAACCAAAAGCTTTGTTTATCGAAAACGTTATTCTTGACGATGTATAAAAGGGTTCCTACAATCCGGTTCTGCTCGTTGGAGTGTTGCGGTGCAGCACATTTTCTTCTGCCCTGTCAAGGGGATTAGTGGGGAATTATCCATATCTGATCATATGAGCGGATGCGTCTGAGCAGGACGGATTCGATCGATCGCCCCGGCCGTGGCCGGGTGCTTTGAGTAGTTCGCGGCAGGGCAGGCTCCCCCAAGAGCCTACCCTGTTTCTCGTTGGGCGCATGGGGAGCGCCCACCAACAGGTGCTGGACGTCTTTGCTGGGCGGCGCGGCATCCTTACTTGAATACGCGGTCAACGGGCGTGCGGCGCAGCAGCGCGGCACGAAGCGGACAGCGGATGGAGGTAAGTATGAGTGGTTGGAAAACCCTTCATCTTCCCGGAGTCGGGCGGGCATTGCAGGTCCGTTTCAGACACCCGGTACCCGGAGTGAGTCGGGCATTGCAGGTCCGCCTTGCGCATCCGGTCGCTGGCCGCGCTTTACGCAGCGGTCGCGCAACATTGAAATATGCCCTGAACAGTCTCGGGGTTGTGTCTGTAGTCGCCGCGGTATCGCTGTCTGTCAGCCAGGAATGGCGTACGGCCCTGGCCGGTGCGCTGGCTGGCGAGCAAGCGCCTGCGGTATTGGTGGAGGCGGCAGTGCCAGCCTCCACGGCCGATGTGGCCGCGGCCAAGCTGGGCCTGACGATGGCGCAATCCAAGCCAGCAGGATTGCCGACCGTGTCCGGCACGGACGACTGGGGCCAGCAGCCCGCGGGCAAGGTGCCTTCCGTGGCTCACTTGGCCGCGCAGATCCCGGCACAGCGCGTGGCGCTGGATGCACGTAACCCGGCCACGCTGGGCAGCGCGCGTGAGCAGGCTGTGGTGGCTGAGTACATCGCGCGCAAGTATCGCGTGGCGGCGCAGGCCACCGCGCAACTGGTCAAGGCCGCATACCTGACGGGGCGCGAGGTCGGCATCGATCCGCTGCTGATCCTGGGCGTGATCGCGATCGAGTCCAGCTTCAATCCGTACGCGGAGAGCGGCGTGGGCGCACAGGGCCTGATGCAGGTGATGACCAAGGTCCATCAGGACAAGTACGAGGCCGTGGGTGGCGTGGCAGCCGCGCTGAACCCGTACGCCAACATCAAGATCGGTGCGCTGGTGCTCAAGGACTGCATTGCCCGCGCCGGTTCGCTGGAAGGCGGCCTGAAGTATTACGTGGGTGCGGCGACCACCAACACCGATGGCGGCTATGGCGCCAAGGTGCTGGCAGAGCGTGCCCGCCTGCGCCAACTGCCGGGCGTGCACAGCGTCGCGGCTGAGCAGGTGTCGGCCAAGCCGGAAGTGGCGGTGGATGCCAAGGCACAGGCCGAGCGTCATCGCGGCACGGCTGGCGACAAGCTGGAAGCGGCAGGCAACGTTCCGAAAAGCGCCTGATCCCGGGATCCTCGTATCTCGGCAGCAAAAAAAAAGCACCCTCCGGGGTGCTTTTTTCGTTGCAGTGACCGGCACTGGCCGGCGTTCAGGCGAAGAACTTGCCCAGGCGCGCCATGGCCTCCTCAATGTTCTCCATCGAGGTTGCGTAGGATATCCGGATATAGTCGCTCGCCGTGTACGGACCGAAGTCCTGGCCCGGCACCAGCACCACGCCGGCATCGTGCAGCATGGCCTGGGTCAGGGCATCGGCATCGCCGGCGGACGGGTGATTGACGCCACGGCAGTCCGCATACACATAGAAGGCGCCATCCGGCTTGACCGGCACCCGCAGGCCCAGCGACTCCAGCGCAGGCACGATGGCATCGCGGCGACGGTGGAATTCCGCCTTGCGCGCGTCGTAGATCGCCAGCGCCTCGGGGGAGAAGCAGGCCAGCGCGGCGTGCTGGGCGACGGCTGACGCGCAGATGAAGAGGTTCTGCGCCACTTTCTCGAAGGCGCCTACCAGTTCGTCCGGGACCACCAGCCAGCCCAGGCGCCAGCCGGTCATATTGAAGTACTTGGAGAAGCTGTTGACGGTGATCACGTCGTCGTCGAGGCTCAGCGCCGATACCGGCGGTGCATCGTACGACAGCCCCTGGTAGATCTCGTCGACGATGGCAAAGCCCTGGCGGGTCCGCACGGCCTTCAGGATGCGCGCCAGTTCATCCGGCAGGATCGAGGTGCCGGTGGGGTTGGAGGGCGACGCCAGCAGCACGCCGCGGGTCTGCTCGCCCCAATGTGTCTCCACCTGCTGCGCCGTGAGCTGGAAGCGCTGGGCCGGGCCGCTCGGAATCATCTTCGCGCGGCCGTCGAAGGCGGCAACGAAATGCCGGTTGCAGGGGTAGCTGGGGTCAGGCATCAGCACCTCTGCCCCAATCTCCACCAGCACGGCGCAGGCCAGCAGCAACGCGGCCGAGGCGCCGGCGGTCACCACCACGCGGCGCGCAGGGATGTCGATCCCGTACATGGTCTTGTAATAGCCAGCGATGGCCTCGCGCAGCGGCGCGATGCCCAGCGCGCTGGTGTACTGGGTGACGCCGCGGCGCATGGCGGCCTCGGCGGCCCGCACCACGGGCTCGGCGGCGGTGAAATCGGGCTCGCCGATCCCCATGTGGATGATGTGGCGCCCGGCACGCTCGAGTTCGGCGGCCTGCTTGGCCAGCTCCATCACGTGGAAGGCATCGATATTGGCAAGACGGGAGGCAGTGGCGAGGCGCTGCAGATCCATGGTGGGATAGGCTTGGTGAGCCTGATAGGTGGGTTGAGGGAGGTTAGGCCGCAGTTAAGTAACAGTTAAGTGGGGTTTGGCCGCGGTAGAAGTAAAAACACCCGCCGGAGCGGGTGTCGGTACGGCAAGCATGGCACCGTGAACGGCGCCGGTTGCCGTTGTTCAGCGTCGGGCGGCCAGTTCCGGCGCGCGCACCTTGGCGGCCAGCTTGTCCAGCACGCCATTGACGTACTTGTAGCCTTCGACGCCGCCGAAGGTCTTGGTCAATTCCACGGCTTCGTTGATGACAACCTTGTACGGGATGTCCACGCAGTGGATCAGCTCGTAGCTGCCGATCAGCAGGGCCGCGCGCTCGACCGGCGACAGCTCGCTCACCGGGCGGTCCAGGAACGGCTCGAAGGCGCCCGTCAGCCGGATTTCCTCGCGGATCGCGCCATTGAGCAGTGCATCGAAGTGCTCACGGTCAGCCTTGTTGAAGCCTTGGGCGTCGTGCAGGTGGGCCTGGATCGCATCGGTATCGTTGCGGTTCAGCAGCCACTGGTACAGGCCCTGCAGCGCGAGTTCGCGCGAGCGGCGGCGCGCGCTCTTGGGCGCTGCCTTGGGCTCGGCCTTGGCGACGGGCTTGGCGCCGGCGTCGTCCGCCGGCTTGCCGGCGGGGTTGCTGCTCTCGGGCGCGTCACTCATCGTCGTCCTCGTCTTCATCCGCTTCCTGGCTGCGCAGCGAATCCAGCGCGGAGACCAGGTTGGCCATTTCCACCGCGGCGCGGGCGCAGTCGCGGCCCTTCTCGCGGGTACGGGCATGGGCCTGGGCGTCGGTGTCGACGGTCAGGATGCCGTTGGCGATGGGCACATTGAAGTCCAGGCCAACGCGGCTGATGCCAGCGCCCGATTCATTCGACACCAGTTCGAAGTGATAGGTCTCGCCGCGCACGACCGCGCCCAGCGCGACCAGCGCATCGAACTGGCCGCTTTCAGCCATTTTTTGCAATGCCAGCGGGATTTCGAGTGCGCCCGGCACGGTCACCACCAGGGTGTCCTCGCCTTCGATGCCCAGCTTTTCCAGTTCGGCGACGCAGGCTTCGAGCAGTTCGGCGCAAACCGGTTCGTTGAAGCGCGCTTGCACGATGCCGATGCGCAGGCCTTCACCGTCGAGGTTGCTGGGGTAGAAACCGTGATCCATCTTATCTTCTCCTGGGTTCGGGGTGGCAGCCAGCGATAGGCACGCGGCCGCCGTGTATCCGGTAGTTCAGTTAGCCTGGCCGCCGCTCATGGGCTGGTAGCCAGTCACTTCAAGGTCATAGCCGGTCATGCTCGGCATTTTCAGTGGGGACGCCAGCACGCGCATCTTGCCCACGCCGAGATCCTTGAGGATCTGGGCGCCGGTGCCGTAGGTGCGCAGGTCCGGCTTCACGCGCGGGCGGTTTTGCGGCGCGTCGAGCGCCGAGAACTGCGTGAACAGCTGTTCAGCCGTGTCGCCGCAGTTCAGCAGCACCATCACGCCATGTTCGGACTGCGCAATGGCCTCGAGCGCGGCGGGCACGCTCCAGGAGTGCGTGGTACGCGACACTTCCAGCAGGTCCAGCGTGGAAAGCGGCTCGTGCACGCGCACCAGCGTTTCGCGATCAGCCTGGGGGTTACCCTTGACCAGCGCCAGGTGGGCGCGGCCGCTCGGCTTGTCGCGATAGATGATGCTGTGGAACGTGCCATATGGCGTTTGCATGGTGCGCTCGCCGGCGCGCTCGATGATGCTCTCGGTGCGGCTGCGGTAGTGGATCAGGTCGGCAATGGTGCCGATCTTGATGTCATGCTCTTGCGCGAACTCGATCAGGTCCGGCAGGCGCGCCATGGTGCCGTCGTCCTTCATGATCTCGCAGATCACCGCAGCCGGTGTCAGGCCGGCCAGGGCGCCCAGGTCGCATCCGGCCTCGGTATGGCCGGCGCGGATCAGCACGCCACCGGGCTGGGCCGTCAACGGGAAAATATGGCCGGGCTGGACCAGATCGGCGGCACGGGCATCCTTGGCTACCGCAGCTTGCACGGTACGGGCCCGGTCGGCCGCCGAGATGCCGGTCGTGACGCCTTCGGCTGCCTCGATCGACACCGTGAAGTTGGTGCCGTGCACCGTGCCGTTGCGGCTCACCATGGGTTGCAGCTCGAGCTGGCGGCAGCGTTCGGCGGTCAACGTCAGGCAGATGAGGCCCCGGCCGTACTTGGCCATGAAGTTGATCGCCTCCGGTGTGACGAAATCGGCAGCCAGGACCAGGTCACCCTCGTTCTCGCGGTCTTCCTCGTCAACCAGGATGACCATGCGGCCGGCACGGATTTCGGCAATGATTTCTTCTGTACGGGCGATTGTCATAGCTTGCAGGCTGGGAAGCTGGCTGAGGTTTGGGCTGGAATTCTGGCTGAATTTCGGGCGGGATGGCTTGCTGGCCGGCTGCCGCTTCGGGGTATACCGGCTGGCCGCGGCAGCGGTCTGGCCCAATATTGTACGTCAACCAGGCACCGCAGGGCGCGCGGCGCCAGCAGGGCCAATGCAGATGGCCCTGCGTGCGGCGGCGGACGACGGGAAGTCAGGTGGCCTTGGCGGGTCGCCTGGGTGCCGAAAAGACGCGTGTCAGGCGGGTTTTGGCGCGCTCAACATGCGCTCCACGTACCGCGCGATCAGGTCGATTTCCAGGTTCACGCGCGCGCCGGGCTTCAGGTCTTGCAGCGTGGTGACCTCGATCGTGTGGGGGATCAGGTTGATCGAGAACGTGCAGCCATCGTCGTCGTCGATGACCTTGTTGACCGTCAGCGACACGCCATTGACCACCACTGACCCCTTGTAGGCCAGGTAGCGTCCCAGCTCGCGCGGGGCGCGCACGCGCAGTTCATGCGACTCGCCCACCGGCGCGAAGTGGGTGACTTCGCCAAGCCCGTCGACATGGCCCGAGACCAGGTGGCCGCCGAGGCGGTCGGCCAGGGTCAGCGCCTTTTCCAGGTTGACCCGACCGGGCTTGTCCAGGCCAGCAGTCTTGTCGAGCGATTCGCGGGAGACATCGACGTCGAAGGCGTCGCCATCCAGCGCGATGACCGTCATGCAGGCACCCTGGATGGCGATGCTGTCGCCAAGGATGACATCGGACAGGTCCAGCCCGTTGGCACGGATGCGCAGGCGCACACCGGCATCGGCTGCGGCTTCGCTGCTGCCCAGCGGGGATACGGTTTCGATGCGGCCGACGGCCGCGACAATGCCAGTGAACATGATCGGTGCTTGATGCAATGGGAAAACACGCATGCTAGCAGGTGCGCAGCGGATTCGTTTTGCGCGCGGCCTGCCGTCAGGCGATCAGACGTGATCGGCGCGGCGCGCGATCAGGCGCAGGTCTTCGCCGATCATGCGCACGTCGTGCCAGCGGAAGGCCGCGGCGTCCTGCAGCCGCGCCAGGGGGGGCAAGTGGAACATGCCTTGTGCGTCGCCCAGCAGCTTGGGCGCGAGGTAGATCAGCAACTCGTCTGCGCAATGCTCGCGGATCAGCGATCCGTTAAGCTTGAAGCCGGCTTCCACGTGCAGCTCGTTGATGCCGCGTCGGCCGAGTTCTTCCAGCATGTGGCGCAACTCCACCTTGCCGTGCGGATTGGGCAGCACCACCACTTCCGCGCCGCGTGCTTCCAGGGCGCGACGGCGCGCGGTATCGTCAAAGGCGCAGAACACCAGCACGGGCTTGGCAAAGTCGCCGGTGTCCGGCGTCAGCAGGCGCGCGTCCAGGGGAATTTCCAGCCGGGAATCCACCACCACGCGCTGAGGCTGGCGCGGCGTGTCCACGGCACGCACATTGAGCTGCGGGTTGTCGTCGCGCACGGTGCCGATGCCGGTCAGGATAGCGCTGGCGCGCGCGCGCCAGGCGTGACCGTCGTCGCGCGCCGCCTGGCCGGTAATCCACTGGCTGCTGCCGTCGTGCAGCGCAGTGCCGCCGTCGAGCGAGGCGGCCACCTTGACACGCACCCAGGGCAGGCCGCGCGTCATCCGGTTGACAAAGCCGATGTTGAGTTCGCGTGCTTCTTTTTCGAGCAGGCCGCAGCGTACGTCCACACCGGCTTCGCGCAGCCGCTGCAAGCCACGGCCCGAAACCGTCGGGTTCGGGTCCTCCATGGCGGCCACCACGCGCGCGATGCCGGCGCGCACGAGCGCGTCCGCGCAGGGCGGCGTCCGGCCAAAATGGCTGCAGGGCTCGAGCGTGACAAAGGCCGTGGCGCCCTTGGGATCGTTCCCGCGCGCCGCGGCATCCTTGAGTGCCTGGATCTCGGCGTGATCCTGCCCGGCGGGTTGGGTGAAGCCCTGGCCGATGATCTTGCCATCCTTGGACAAAACGCAGCCAACGCGCGGGTTGGGCGTGGTGGTGTACATGCCACGCTCGGCGAGCGCGAGAGCCTGTGCCATGGCTGCGTGGTCGGTATCGGAGAACATGAGGCCTGGTGCTTCCTGCCGCGCGGGCGGTGAGTTGGATATGGTTACAGTCATCAGGTGTCAGGGCGGCCCGGACTGTGCGAGGCCGTCGCAATCGGCATCCTGCCCCGGCGTGCACAAGCGGACGCGGCCGTGGGCGCCGAGCCTTAGCTGCCGCTGTTCGCCCCGGCAGGTCACGGTGAAGGTGGCGGCGAGAAACCCGCCTTGCTCTGAGCGAGAGTATCCCACAGCTGTCATGCGCAGCGTATTGCTGCCTTGCGCGGTCGAGCGCAGGGCGATGCGCAGGCAGGCATCGCGCAGTTCGACGACAGCAAGCAAGCCGGCATTGTCCTGGCCTGGCTCGTCCCCCTGCTCCAGTGCCAGCCGCCAGCCGTGGTCCAGCGACGAAGCCCCCGGCAAGGGCGTCAGTACCACGTCGGATCGCCGCGCTACGGCGGCTGAGCGCGCCACCGCCAGCGAGCCGGCCAGGCGGTCTGCCGCGAGCATCACCTGCTGGCGCGCCTGCAGGCGCTGCCAGGACGGGAAAGCCAGCGCCGCCAGGATGGCCAGCACAGCCACGCAGGTGAGGAGTTCGGCAAGCGTTGCGCCGCGACGCGAATGCTGGTGCCAATTCCGGTGCCAGAGCCGACGCACGACCGCCTCAGCACGCCCGGGGCAGCGGCACCGGCTCCGCGGCAAAGGCGGGCTGGGAAAGCCACTCGCCGGTGCTGCGCAGAATCAGCGTGCCGCATGACGCATCCGGCGTCTGCGGCACGGCGCGCAGTTCCACGCAATGCGCGAGCCCGCTGCCCGGGCAGGCACTGGCATTGATCCAGTGGCGCGGGCGCGCCGCCTGGGCGGGCACCGACCGCGGCCATTTGCCGGCAGCCGTCGCGCCGCCTGGCTGGGCGGCGAAGGTCATGGTGGCGAGCGCGTGGCGCTCCAGGTCCAGCATCAAGCCGATCAGCGCGCTGCGCGCCTCGGCTCGCCTGCCGCGTTCCATATGCTGGTGCCAGGCAGGTATCACCATTGCCATAAGGATTGCGCAGACGGTCAGCGTGATCAGCAACTCGAGCAGGGTGAAGCCGGCTGGGCGGTGACAAGGTGTCATGGATGGGGGCCGGGATGCGGTGGCGTAGTTGGCGGTGGGTTGGTCTGGAAGGCGTGTCCGAGTCTCACGGCGACCCGGAGCCAATCAGCTCGCGCCAGCTGAGGCGGCCGGTGCGGCGGCTGGCGACGGTGCGGTTGAGTGGCACAGCGCTTCCTTCCTCGAAGGACCAGAGCGTGAGGGTCACGTCCTCACGCGACGTGACGCCCGGTTGCGGCGCAGGCCGTGGTGGTAGTGCCGCGCGTTCGAGAACGACGGTCGCCGTGGCGCTGGCCCCGAACCCGGTTGCTACGTGAGTGAGAGGCCCGCCAGCCTGCGCGCTGGCAGTGGATTCTCCGCTCAGGGCGTGGATCAGGTACGCGCGCTGGCGTGCGTCGGGCGTTCGGGTGACAAAGCCGAGGTAGCCCGGGTCGGCGGGGAGAAGCCGTTCCAGGCGCTCGCCGGGATTGGGAAGAGGCAAGTACCAGCCAGCGGTGGATGCTGGTCGGCCTTGACCTTGAATATCCGGCGCGTGAGCCTGCCGGCGCAGCACCACGCCGCCTCCTTGAGGCTGGGCCACAATGCGCGCGCCGCCGTGATTTGGGCTACCTGCGTTCGCGAGAGCCGTGCTGTCGAAGACCGCGCTGACATGGGTACCGTTTCCGTAAACCACCAGGTGGCCGCCGGCGGCGCTGATCAGGGCGGGGGGCACGATTGCGCGCGACGATGGCGTTGGGTCATCCATCCGGTAGATGCAGTCGACGCGCCGGCCGCTATCGCGCCATGGCATCGCACCGCGCAAATCGAAACGCCAGAGCCCGCCGGCGGCATCCACCGCGTACGCCGCCAGGGCCACGCCGGAAGTATCTGGCAGGATGCTCGCGGCAAGCAGCGCGGGGCTGGGTCCGGCGCTCCCGCAACCGCCGCCCGGCAGGAGCAGCCGCCGTATCGCGTGACGCCCTTGCCACGGCGCGTGCGAGGGTTTGTCCAGGGGCAGCATGGCGATGCCGGCCCGTTGCCCCGGCGGATCGCGATGCGGCACGCCTCGGTGGGCTTGGCGATCGTGCGAGGCGCCCAGCGTCACCATGGCGTACCAGCGCGGGCCTTCATGCGTGGAGAGCGCCAATGCGCGGACGGGGCCCGATGGGGCCAGCGGCAGCGTGTCGGAAGCCTTGGCCTCCCAGAGTGGTCCTACTGGTGGCCGCGCCGTTGCATTCGTGATGTCGAGGGCGAAAACGCCTGCCTGTGGGTCGGCTGCGTTTGCCGGAAGGCCACACAGCAGCACAGTGCGCCAGCGGCCGGGTTCGAGTGAGACGTCGGCAGCCTCGGGGTGGGGGCAGGGCGTGGGGCCCTGTTTTCGCATTGGGCGCGGTTGGTAAGCGAGTACTTCGTCGCCGGACATCGCATTGAACGCGCGTAGGGTGCCATCACGCATGCCCAGCCAGGCCAGCGCAGCGCGCGCGCCGTGCTCAACGACGAACGCCGCGTGGCCCGGCCAGCCGGGTATCCACTTGGGAGGCGGTACCAGGAAAGGTGGCGTGCTTCCCGCGCCCGGTGCCGTGCCAGCAAACAGCAGTCCGGCGGCGAGCGCAATCAGCGACTTGTGGTGCCGGGTGAAGTGCGTCATGGCTGGAACTCGCTCTGTAGCAAGCTGCGTACCGCCGCGTCGCGTCCGAGCCCAAGCGCAGTAATGCGAAAACGCAGCCGTTGCCCCGTGCCCGGCGTGTAGGACGATCCCAGCCATTCGCCAGGGGGGCGTTCATGCATCAGCTCGGCAACGTACCGCGGCATGGCGCCCGCGCCAGCCGCGCCGGGTGGCAGGGCCGGCAGGGTAACGCCGCTGAAGGTGCCCATCGCGATGCCGGTGGTCTCATCCGGCCGGCGCGAATCGAGCCAATTCAGCCATGGCGGCGGCCTGCCCGGAGCGGGCCGGCAAAGTCCCCGCTGCGTGCCGGCGCCGCATTGGCCCGGCGGTGGCCAAGCAGCAAGGCGGCTATCTACTCCGGACGCGCCGTTGCCGAGCGCCGCCTTCAATTCCGCTTCCGCGTCGAGCAATGCCGTCTCGGCCGCGCGAAAGGCGATCTCCTGTTCGAGCTGGTAAGTGACCACTTGCCTGCTGGCGAGCAGAAATTGAAGGCCAGCCAGGGTTGTGGCTGCCACAAGCAGCAGCATCGTGGCCGTCAGCAGGAGCGTGGTGCTCCCTTCGGCCCGGTTACCGCGCCGCAGGCAAGGCGCAACCGTGGCGCTCAGCATAGTGTCTGCCTGCAGGGCCAGGTATTGCGCAGGCGCACGGATGCCGAGAACACCCGGCGCATCAAGGCAGGCCGGTCATGCGGCGAGAAGAAGAGGTCGTCGGCATGGAGGCCTGCGCCGGCATGCGCGCCCGGTGGGAACAAGGTGAGCACGGCCGGCACTGCCGCCAGCGCCAGTGGGCGCTCACCGCGCAGCACCAGTGCCATCTGCACCACCAGTACCTCGCGCCAGGCCGCGTCGCCCCTGGCGCGCAGTTCCTCGGCGCGCAGGAACGCGTCGGCCTTGCCATCGCCATCGGTATCGATGCCGTATCGCAACTGCATGGCCTCCACGCCACGCACCAGGGCGCCCGAAGTCCAGCTTCCCTCCAGCACCCGCCCGTCGCGCCGGCTGGCATAGCGGCACAACAGCTGTGGCTCGCCATCCGCGCCGATGGCGATATAGATCAGGCTCTCCCCCGCATAAGCGCGGGCTGCGCCACCGGCCGATCCGCCGACGCTCACCGCCGGCAACGCATATCCGCTGCAATCGATCATGGTCTGGTCCGGCAGCGTCGGATCCTGCGCGCGCCCGCTGCCACCGAATCGCACCAGCAGCGCATCACTGCCATTGACGCCGCGGCGCGTGCAGGTAGGCAGCGCGGCAACGCCCGGCTGGCCGCAATCGTCTCGCCCTGACAGCGCCGGTGGGGCATTGGCCGGCAAGACCGCGCCAACCGGTTGCCAGCCGCTATGCCGGACCAGGTGGGAGAGGATCGCGAGCGCCCGCTGGCCGCGTTCTTCCAGCAGCACGAGATCGACGGCGGTGCGGTAAGCGACCTGGACGGCATGGAACGCGGACACAGCCAGCGCGCTGACCAGCAGGCCGAGCGCCAGGCCGACCATCAGTTCGATCAACGAGAACCCTTGTGCGCGACGAGCCCTCATGGCCGGATCCAGAGGACAACGACGCGCAGCGCGGCCGCATCCTGCGCGCCACCGGCGCGTCTCGACCAAGCCAGGGACAGCGGCCCGACCACCGCCAGCCTTGATCCCGGCGAGCACCCGCTGTCCTCCGCCGAAGCAAGCGCCTGGCACAGCTGGAGGTCATTCGGGCCAATGCCGCGCGCCTGAAGGGGCGACAACGCGAGGGCCGGATCCCCCATTTCTGCTAATTCCGCGGCGGCCCGTGTAGCGTGGCCAAGCGCCTCATAGCCGCGCAGCGTGCCAAGCGCGAACGGCGCCAGCGCAGCAAGCGGCAGCAGGCCGACGCCGAGGACAGCGAGGGCGGTGAGGGATTCGATGAGGATGAAGCCGCGAGGCGGGGAGGGGAGTCCCCGCTTTGCGGATGATGGGTGAGGCGGTCGTCCGGTTCCCAGCGGCATGGCAATCTCGCATCAAAGACGGGATGCCAGAAGATAGCCAGGATGGTGCGCCGCAAATGTTCCGAATTGTAGAGCTTGACTGAGGAGAAATCTCAAAAGGGCCGGGGGGTATCTTCCGGTTATTGACCTCGACCTCGACCTCGAAGCCGCCAACCCGCCAACCCTTTTCCTGCATGATCTGGTGCCTCACCAGCACTGTGACTGTGTACCCGTGCCGCTGGCAGTCTTGGTGTTTTGGTAGTCGACGGACAGCACTCCACACAGCGTGTCCTGTCCGACCGGCGTCGCGTTGACGGTATAGCTCACCGCGATGCCGTTGACGCCAGGGACAACCGCAATGGTGTAGGCGCTACCCGCGGCGTTATCCCCAGAGAAAGCGCTCGCACCCAGGGCAGAGAGATCTTGCGTATAGGCATTGTTCACCGTGTAGTAGCGCTCGAGCGCGCCCTGCGTCTTCAGCAGGGCGGCCTTGCCTTCGGTTCGCTTCGCACGCAGCACGTACTGCGTGTAGTTCGGGATGGCGATCGCCGTCAGGATCCCGACGATGGCCACAACGGCCATCACCTCCATCAGCGTAAAGCCCCGAGCGGGTGTTCGCGCCACACATATTGTTTTCATGGCGATATTCCTCATGATCTTGATGCTAAATGGCGAGGTCAATGCAGGATCTCCCGCCAGGACAGCCGCCCCGTCTGGCTCGACGCGCTCTCTCCGACGGTCTCCTGGTTGCCCGTGGTGCCGGTCATGAACTTGCATTCCTTGCTCGTCCCGCATTTTGTGACCGTGGGCGCCGGTGTAATGCCGACGGTGGATTTCCGTCCGCCAACCGGGACGTTGCCATTGGCGCCGTCGTTGAGGAAATCGGCGGAAGAGAAGGTGTGATCGTTGTTTACGTCGAATGGTGTGACCGTCAGGCGCCCGCCGGATAGCGATGCGAGTTCCATCAGCCAGCTGGTTCCCCCGCTGTCACAGGAGTTTGCTGACGGAATCAGCGTCGTGAAGATGATACGGTCTCCACGCGCCAGTGGGCTGTAGACCACCCGCTCGCCCTGGATGCCGGAAGCGGGCGACACCAGGTCAAGATACCAGCCTTGCTTGCCGTTGGCGGCATAGAGGACCTGGTTCTGGCTCACCATGCGATAAGTGTAGCCGTAGGCATCGACTTCCCGGTTGATGGTCTGCGCTACCAGCGAACTGCGGGCGACCGTGCTCAAAGTGGGGGTGTTCTGATCCCAGATGCCGTAGAAAGTCTGCGTCGACATATTCGCTGGGTCAGTGGTGTCGACATAGCGGCCCGTGCCGAACAGCACGACATAGCCGCCCGCGGGGTTGCGCGTGACATCCACGGACGATGTGATCGGCTGCCGGGTACCGTTGGCGTCGGTAGCGATGAACAGCGGCGTGTTCGCGGTTTGCAGGCCCCAGGCAGAAGCCGTGGTGCTCTTCATGTTGAACTTCCACAAGTTGCCAAGCAGGTCGCCGGCGTAGATGAAATCGGTAGTGCCATCGCCGTCGACGTCAGCGGGGAACGGTTGCGAAAGCCCGTTCGGCGTGGAGACCGAGCCGGCACCCGTGGCCAGCTTCAGATAGTCGGTACCCAGCACCCACTTCTTCGAGCCTGTGGGCCTGTCAAGAAACACGACGTACAAGTACGCTTTGCCTGCGGCGCTGTTGTAGCCGTTGCCGAAGATCGCCGCCCACTTGCCATTCGCCATCTTGATGATCGAGGGCTGCCCGAAGGTATAGCCCAGGTCCGCATCGACGTTGTTGGTGAACTCCCACAGGACGGTCGAGGCGGCCGTGCCCTCGCTGATGCTCTCCGGGTTGGTCACATCCAATGCGTAGATGCCCGCGCCGCCGCCGCCGAGCCCGCCCACCAGCACAGTCTTCCAGTTGCCATTGACCTTGGCATCCGTCACCGCAGGCGTGCCGTCGACATAGTAAGCGTGCGTGTAGCCAAGGTCGCTGAGCCCGGGCAGATTGCCGTATAGCGCGGAAGGCACGTAGGCAAACAACTCCGTACCGGCGTCACTGCCGCTCCCGCTCGTGATCGGATTCGCGGAGAACGCATGCAGCATGCCGTCGTTGGCGCCGACATAGAGCATGGGCTTGCGGCTTTTCTTGCCCAGGACGAAGGTGGCATAGTCGGCGTCCGCGTAGCCCGCATTGGGGCGGCCAACATACTGTGGACTGGAATTGACGATGTCGCCAAGGACCGAGTTGGGCCGGACGCGGAATTTGCCGGTTGCAGTCCCTTCATTGCTCTGGTCGCCGCGAATCCAGTTCAGGCGTGCGCTTCCTAGTGTGTCGCTGCGGTTAAGCGTGCTCTGATAGCTTGCCGGCAGGGTGCCCCAACGGAACGGAATCCCGGCATTTGCCGATGACGTGCCATCGTAAGTGAGGATGTTGCGAGCGGTTGCGTTGACCGCCTTCATTTTTGCGCCCGCATCCCACTGGGCAGGGTTGGTGACGACGCCGTTGGTGTCGACAGCGTATGCGAGCAATTGACCGGACCAGTCAGTGCCATTGAAGCGAGCCTGGTAGATCGTCGATCCGGTCGTGAGCGACGAGGAACTGGTCGCCACCGATGCCGCCGAAGAAGTCTGCAGGATCGACAGGAACGCGCGCTCCAGCGCGCTGCTGAGCGCGCCTGGGTTGGTGGCGTAGAAGTAGTTGTCCGGCAAGCCGTCGGAGCCGCCGCTGCCATCGGACAAGCGCACATCCCACTCGGAGACCTGGTCGGGTGTGCCCGAACCGTTCAGGTCCTTGAAGCCCCCCCATTTTGCTGCGTAGTAGAGCGGATCCATGAACTGCGAAGCCACCGACCCGCTGGCCGTGTAGCTGACGGTGGTCTGGGGATCGCCGAAGTTACACAGATTGCAGCCGCCCGATGTGTTGGTGGGCGCGCTCGAAGGCGTGACGGTGACAGGTGCCGGGTCGGTGTACTTGAAGTTGTAGATGCCCGAATGGAAGTGTGGGCCATCCTTGGTTGTGCCGGAGATGACATAGCCAAAGCCCTGGCCATTCGCCGACGAGCCAGAGACCACCTGGGTCGATACCTGGACTGTATTGCCCGTCACCGTATAGCTGAGGATGCCCCAGACATCCTGGTCATAATCGCCGCCGGCGACGGAATCTTCCCAGTTTACGTAGAACTTGCCGCTCGTGGCCGTCTGCGAAATGACCTTGAAGTCCACCAGTGTTCCGCTGCTGGCGTCTGCGGTTACCGAGTTGGGCGACTGCGGGTGCAACTGGTACGCAGGCATGATGGTGACGGCTTTGCCGCCCACATTCACGTTGATCTTGGGCGTGTTGGTGGCCAGCTGGACGGCGTAGGTGGTGACCTTGAGGGAGGTGGTATCGGCGGTTGGCACGCCCAGCGTTGCCGCCTGGCTGGTGGAGCGAATCCGGTTCATGTGCGCGTAGAGCGCAGCACCTGCGATCTGGAAGGTTCCCTTCTGCGAAGGACCTTCGGGGCAGATGCCAAGTACGTCGCTCAGTTTGGAAATTGTCTTGCCCGAACAGAGATTGTCGATCAGGCCGCCATTGATCCCACCCATGAACCAGCTACCGCCATTGATGCCCTCTCCGGCGCCGACTTTATCGGTCCACGTGCTGTTGGTGTCGGCTGTGTTCAGATCCGTGAAGCCGGCAAGTTGATCGTTGTCGTACGAAGAAACGCTTGAGTTGAACACCAGCGTGTTCAACGGCGTGCAGTAGGGCGCCTTGTTCGCGTTGCTGGACGGCAAGTCCATTGGATTCGCCCATGCGGGCGTGGTCAGATTCAGCGCCGCATCCTTGCTGCCGCTGCTTTTCGGTGTAAAGCTGGAATTCGCGGTCTTTCCTGCGAAATAGCGCAAGGACTCCAGGTAGATCTCGGAGATCGGATTGCCCCAGGTGGAGCAGTTGCCTTCGTTAGCTGGCTGGTTTTGCGATGTGGAACCACCGCTGGGTACGATGGAGGTCTGCTGATAGTTGCAACTGTCAGCATTGACGTAACTGCCGTCGCTGTAGCTGTAGCCGTATGGGCGCAGCTTGTTGACATTCCAGACGATACCTTTCACGGGAGAGCTCGCTGCGTACGTGAAGGTGCCATTGGTCGGATCGACCTCCTGGGAGAAATTCACCACGTTCTGGCGCAATACGCCGCCCGAGATGTTCTTGTCATACGTACCGGTCATCAGTCCGAACAACATCTGTCCGCTTTCACCGTATTTCTGGAGCAGGCCGAAGGGTTTGTAGGAAGACGAGCCATACTGCTTGCAGTTCTCGGTGCCGAGCAGGCCCGGCACGCAGACCTGCACGCGTGCGTTGAAGGTGCCGCTGCTTTCGCCAGTGCCGAGGGCGCGCGCCGCTTTCACCGGATTCTCTGCCGACGCATTGATGCCGGAAAGGGCTGCCCGGTTGCCGTTGGATGAGCCGGTCACGCTCGTACCGTTGATTTTGGTCAGGAAGGAGCTTTGCGTATTGTTTTGCTCCTCCGACCAGTTGCATTGCCATTTCTCACTGGCGCCCCAAGTGGCGTAATTGCCGGAGACAACCCGCAATTGCGGCGCCTGGGTATTGCTCTGGGAGTTGACGTTGCTTGAATCCTTGGGGGTCACGTTGCAGATAGTGAGCCCGCCTCGGGTCAGGTTGGTCACCGCCCAACTGTTGTAGCTGCTTGCCGCGCCGCTTGGCTTGGAAACCCCATCTGGATAAACCGCAAGGCTGATGGTCTTGTTGCTGCTGGTATCCACGCTCATGACCCAGCCCGTCAGGGTCGTGTTGGCCGGCGCGGGTGAGTTGGCGGTCATGACAATCTGGTCGCCGATGCTGATGTTCGTGACCGAGCTGAGTTTGATGCCGGTGATGACATTGGCCGCGACGGTGACCGTGGTGCTCGACGTCAGCGTGGGCCCGGCCGCTTCCACCGTCAGCGGAACCAGTTTGCTGACATCGGAGCCGTTGTAGAACTTGGCCCATGCGTGCGCGTCCATCGGCAGGAAGGCACGTTCGAGCACCGTGGTGGTCGCGGTATCCGTGGAGCGGAAACCGCCGTACAAGATCTTGCGCACTTCGTCGATGCGGCTCATGCTTGCCCAGTTCAGGAAGTTGCCGCTCCAGGTGGAGCCGTTGCAGTACTTGTCGGCAGTGACGGCGGACGGCACGAAGGCATGCTGGGTGCTGCCATCGTAGGTGTAGCACTTGTACGAATCGAAGTAGCCGGCGTAGTCGATGCTGTTGGTATAGGTCGTGTCGAGCACGCCGTCACCATTCAGGTCGGTGTAGTCGTTGTAGGCCTTCTGATGCAGCGTATGGTCCTTGGACAGGTCGATCATCACCATGGGCGGCACATTGCCCCCTGCATAGAGGGGGCGCGTTGCCAAGCTCAGTTGCGCGGCGCATGCCGATGCGACGGCGAGGATGGCCGACGCGATGGCCAGCAACAACTGGAGGCCGGTGACGGGGCGGAAGCGGGCTTGCTGGGTCATGGTGCGCTCAACGAATGTTTAGGATGGTTGCGCAAAATGGCTCAGAACCGGACGACTTCCTGCACCATGACCTTGGTGTTTGGATTGGCTCCGTAACCAATGGCGGTCACGCGGAAGACATAGCGGGTGGCGCCGGCGCGCAGGCTGCCGTCGGCGATGTCCGGAAGGGATTCGATGATGTAGCGGGGTTGCTGTGACACGTTCCCCGCGGTCAACGCTGCTTGCTTGGTCATTTCGCCGAGCGTGACGGAGTGCGCGCCATCTTCGAGGTAGCGTTCCCATACTGGTTGTCCCGAGGTGGCCGGTATGCAGAAGCCCTTGAAGCTGTCGACATCGCAGGTGTCCGACGCGCCGGTGCGGCCGCTCAGGCCACGCGTTACGCTGATATCGGTGCGCGCATCGCGCAAGGCCGCTTCCGCCGCCTGCAGGGCGATGTTCTGGTCGCGGGAGTTTCGCGCCATGCGTTCGCCGGAAAGGCTGGTCAGGCTGGCTGACAATCCCAGCATCGTCAGGATCACGAGAAACAGAAGCACCACGATCAGTGACATGCCGCGTTGCGTGCGCACTGGTGCGCCGAGGCAGGTCATGGGACGGTCGGGTTGGTTGCTCATCTCTGGCCTAGTTCAAGCGGTTGCGGACTGCGATATAGAACGTGAAATGCTTGCGCAGGCGCCCGTCCACAGGCAGTTGCACGACACTGCCCGCATCGCTGGCGGGTGCCACATTGGCGGGCGCATAGGCGGTGCCGAAGTGATTCAATGTGGCCGAGACCGGCGCGGGGTTGCTCAGGCTGTCACCGACCAGCACCACGGAAACCACCATCGCCCGGACATTGGCCATGACGGCGACACCCGGAGGCACATAGCGGTTGATCGCCTGGTCGCCATCGGTGTCCTCGCCCAGCAGTACCTGGAAGCGCTCCACGCCCGGGAATAGGGGGGTAGTGGTGCCATTCGCGGTGCACTGCAGCCATGGCATGCCGGATGCATCGTTGGCGATCGAGAACGTTTCCGCCTGCAGCACGATATTGCTGACACCTTTGCCGGTGCAGTCGACGATGGTGCCATCAGGATTTGGCGTCGGCACGGACGCGGCGGCGGCCAGCGCGTCCGAACCGAAATAACGGAACGTCAATGTGTCGCTTGTGTTAGTGCCGGTGTCGTTGGTCGCGTCGATGGTGTTGGCGTTGGCAAAGGTGGTGCCTGCCGGGAAGTCGTTGTAACCGGCCTGGCGCACGTCGCGCTGGAGCAATTGAGCAATCGCGCGCGCATTCTCCTGGATGCCGGCCAGGTCCGTGTGCGTGCCGTAGGACGCCCGCTGCGACAGGTAGAAGGACGAGATCACGATCAGCAGCAGCATGCTGATGACCAAGCCGACCATCAACTCGACGAGCGTAAAGCCGTGCGTGTGGCGCGCCAGTTCGCGGCTTGCCTTTCTCATGGTACGAACGCCGTGACAAAACGTTGATAGACCGGATTCTGGTTAGGCGGCGGCTTATCTTCCTGCCACCAGATCTTGATCGCGTAGGGGGCACCGCTTGCGTTGTCACACTGCGGACTGGCCGGCGTGCCATCGTCCGGCGTGCTGTCGATGCAGACTGTGCCGAGGCCGCCGGGCAACGTGGCCACCGTGTCGTCGAGCCAGGCCTTGTAGCTGCTTGCGGCCATCTGCGCTGGCGTGCACCCTGCGGTCGTGAAGCAGGCGACCGTGGTCAGGCCGACGGGCTGGTTGTAGGCACCCGAGGTCATCGCGGCCTCATTGCTGCGTATCTGGTCGGCAAGGTTGTAGGCCAGCACGGTCGCGACGTTGCGCATGGAGGCGGTACGGCCATCTACCAGTGTGCGCAACTGCAGGGTGGCCAGCGCCAGCACGCCAAATGACAGCACCACGATCGTCACCAGGGCTTCGATGAGCGTGAAGCCGGGAGCGGGGCGACGCCGGCAGTGGATGCGTTCTGGATGCGTGATCTTCATGGCATCAAGGGCAAGCGACTTGCTGCGAGGTGGGCTTACCGCTGCCCGTAAGCGAGACGCGTTGGCCGGCACTCGTCGATGATTTTTCGCAAAACTGCCAGGAGCCAAGCGAATCCGGTGCGCCCCAGGAGCGCAGACGGATGCTGGTGGCGCCGGTGCTCAGGCTACTGGCCACGATGACCATGGAACTGGCAGGCGGATCGCTTTTGCGGATTACCTCTTCGCCGTTGCTAATGATGTTGTCGCCATTGCTGTCGACAAAGACCACGCGGCGCTGGGTCCAGTCACTGATGCAGTTGGTGCCGTCGGCGGTGGGGCACACGGTGATCGTTGTATTGCGGCGTGCTGCTTCGCTACGGGCGATCTCCACATCGCTGACCAGATTGGATGATTCCGTCGTCATCCTGCTGCGATGGATGAAGGCGCTGAAGTTTGGAACCGCTGCCGCGGCCAGGATGGCGAGAACCGAAAGCGCCACCATCAGCTCGATGAGGGTGAAGCCAGCTTGCCGGGTGGTGCGTAGCGCAGAGGGGAGGGA